>JBBUHS010000001.1:0-2123 GCA_038055675.1 Patescibacteria group bacterium
CGCCTCGCTAAAGCTCCGGCCTGCCTCGCAGCAAGGCGGGCGAAGCGGGCAGGCAGGGCTAGGCGCCTCACAAAAATAGTACTATTTCGTTCCGGTATTTACTATACTATCAAACTCATTTATCGCTTCTCGCGCTTCGCGATCAAAGCTATTGATCGCAGTAACCGACTCATTAATCTCGGTCAAGAGAATCCTAATGGCAGTTGTCTGTCCGTAGGAAACACCGGAGAATCTGAGCTTCAAAGTCTCCAGTAATTTTTCCAAGGAGTCGCTATACTGAATCAACCGACTAATCATAGCTAATCGATTACTAATAGACCGAAGAGCGGCATCGCGAGCTTCATCTGAAGATATTGATTCTAAAGACTTGGTCATCGTCTCCAGTTCTTTAGCTAAGGAGAGAGCCTTTATTTTGATTTCCTTGTTTTCCGCAATCATCTGATTGGTCAACTCGAGAGCCTTCGCGTAATTTCCGGCCCGATCAAGTTTACTGATTTCTTCAAGAGCGGTAGGAGATTTCTGGGAAATCTGAACGATGCCCTGTGAAATCAAAGCTCCTTGCATCCGCGCTTCTATAAAAGCCGTAGAAACTCCGGGAGAAACACTGGCCACATAGGTGAGAATTCCTCCACCCACAACCATAACAATAAAGGCAATGATTAGCTTACTCCGACGGGATAGTTCGTTCATTTGATTATCATTAGTTCTACCTAATCCAATAGAAAGAATCAAGTATTGATGCCGAGACGAAAATGCGATAGATTAAGAGGCGATTGCGGGTATCGTATAATGGTTATTACTTCAGTTTTCCAAACTGAAAACAGGGGTTCGATTCCCCTTACCCGCTCCGACTTCGTCTTTGAGAGGGTCATATCATTTCTACTGAAAACGTGTTACATCTCCTCTCCTTCGTTCGTCCGATATACCCTCTCAAAGACGAAGTCTCCGCATTTTATTTAAGAGCAGAAAATCAAAAAGAGAAGGCTGGCAGGCAGTGGTCGGAAAACTAAAATGATCTAATACCCACTACAATGACTGAAGACAAAAATACTCACGAAAGAACAGAAGAATTTAAAGTTTCCGGAGATGAAGTTGCAGCCAAAATTAAAGAACTTATTAAAGAGGGAAATATTCGACGCATTATTATTAAAAATGAAGCTGGCGAATCGTTAATTGAAATTCCTCTCACAATTGGTGCAATTGGCGCGCTTCTTGTACCGACCTTGGCGGCGATTGGTGCTGTAGCAGCACTTCTTACAAAGTGCACAATTGTAATTGTTCGAAAGAATTCTTAGTTTTGTTTTAAATAGCAGTGTCCTGCAACCAAGCTTTGGCTTCAACTATCATTTTCAACTCAGGCTGCTCCTTTAGTATTTCATCCATGATCCTTGAAAGTTTATCGCGAGCCGCCTGCAAACGTACTCGTGGTTGAAATTTACGCTCGTTCTCCAGCAACTCATGGCACAGCGAACCCAAAGCCGCCTCAATCGTAGAAAATTCATCGTCGCCCTTTAGATAAAACTTAGGGTCAACGTCTACGACCCAAAAATGTTTATTTTCTTCTCCATGCTTATTTCCATAAACAAACTGATCACTCCTACAATCACCCCAGTATCTGAGTCCCTGTTTCCACGCATCGTAGTAGTGTTGACCTAATGAGAGGTAGGGCGCCTCTAGCTCATCTTTTACTTGCAAAGGAAGACTCTCAATCTTAGATAAGCTATCTCCTTCAATTTTATCAACCAGTGTGAAAATCACATCTTCTCCATCCTTACTTTTCTCCCTCCTAGAGTTCATTGAAACGGTTCTTATTCCGTACTTATCACGCATGTTTGCAAACAATCCTCTCCCTTCGTGTATGGACGCTTCCAGTGCCTCCAAGGTTTCACCTTCACCAACCTTGCTTTCTCGCACAAGCATGCTGGGATCATTTTCGAGCTGCCATATTTTGACATTACCTACATCAAAGTTGGCTGGCTTCAATAAATCCGCGAATGATTGACGTGTGGGGTCTTCGTTACTCATAGACTTTCAAAAAGATAAGCGGGATTGTTTTTGTCTCTGTAAAGTTATATTATTGAATACGGAAAAATCCGTGCTTACCAATTTTTAGGACATCTCCT
>JBBUHS010000002.1:0-4679 GCA_038055675.1 Patescibacteria group bacterium
AAAAATGACCTGTAACGGCCAATTTTTTAAAGGAATCTTAGTTGGAATTAAAAGCGCAATAAGGGCGATGCAGGCGAATAGAATTCCCTGAGCTACGTACTCCTGGCCACCCGTAAAAACTGTGGGTATAAGAATGAGAATAATAAGAGTAGAGAAGGCTCCATTGTTCTCAGACCACTGACCCATCTTTATGATAAAAAGACTCATTTAATAAGCTCCCCTGCCGAGAAGGATGGCTGGGATTGTTTTTAAGATAATAACTAGATCGAATAAAAAAGAGCGGTGATTAATGTAGTAAAAATCATATTCTAAATTCTCGGAAAGCGGAATGTCTTTCCGACCAAAAATTTGCCAGAGGCCAGTAATTCCTGGCTTTACCGTCAGTCGTTTTTTCTGCCATTCGTTATGCTGGGCTGCAAGAAAAGGCATCTCGGGTCGCGGACCAACAATACTCATCTCTCCCTTTAAAATATTCCAGAATTGAGGCAGCTCATCTAGGCTATATCGTCTCAAAAATCGGCCAGCTGAAGTGATTCGGGAATCATACTCGGAAGTTGGCCCGATTTCATAGAGCGGTGTTTTCGCCTCCATAGTCCGAAACTTATAAATTACAAAAGGATATCCTGCTTGACCTATTCTTTCTTGCTTTAAAATGGCCGGCCCAGGACTTCTCCACCTAATAAACAAAATGATAATTGGATAGAAAGGAGTAGTCAGAAGAAGTCCCAATAAAGACATGGCAATATCCAAAAAACGCTTTGCAAAAAGATAGGCATAGGTTTTTACTCTCTCCTCTTTAATACCTTCAATACTATTCACACCTATCAGCGAGGCCTGCTCCAGATCAATAAGTTCCCGGGCCATCTGAGAAATTTCTTTATCTTCGGCTTGGGGGACTGAATAAGGTAAAAGCCGTACAACTAAAATTCGAAAGATGAATGGAATAATAATTCCGGGAATCAGAGAATAAAGAAGCAAGACCCGGGAGTAGTTGGCGTACGAGAAAAAAGAAAAAGATACAATCAGGAATATCCACAAGAGAAGGGCTCGAATATAGTCCGAGAGATAAGAAAGGGAGAATTGAGGACGTTCTATTTTATACAACCTAAATATATAGAAAGATGTGAGGAAAGAGCCAATATATACTACAAAGAATGGAAAATAGAATGAGAGGTCTTGAAGGGGTGGAATAAACGGCGTTCTTCGCCGAATCGCAAAAACGAAAAGAAAACCAAAAATAAGAAGGGTGAAATCGCCTACAACAAAAAAGATGGTGCGCAAATGACCCCTATTCATGAAAAAGCTTTTTTTATAAAGAAACGGAGGGCGCTCTTCAGATGAGCCCACTTTAACGGATTTGAAAAACCACCACGAGCACTGAGTCGTTGATAGTGATGGATCACCTGAGCTTCTGGGTAGTAAACTATCTTCCAGCCTGCTTTTTTAATACGCCAAGAAAGATCTACATCTTCGTAATTATAAAAATAACCATCATCAAACTCACCCACTTTTTCAAGAACAGCTCGCGGAATAAGCCAGGCTGCTGACATCGTCCAATCAACTTCCCTAGTAGAAGAGTGATTCCAACTCGTTTCAAAATTCTTTCTACGCCATAAGAATTTGAAATCTCCTTCAAGAACACGACGAATGAATGTTAAAACGGTGGGAAAAGGACGACTAGAATGCTGGACGGTGTGATCAGGATAAAGAAGTTGAGGAGAAAGAATACCAATCTCTGGATGAGTCTTAATATAATCAATCAGTTTTTGAACAGCGTTGTCCAATACTTCCGTATCACAATCTAAAAATAGTAAATGTTCTCCTTGAGCTTTCTGAATACCTAAGTTACGAGCGTAAGCCGCTCCCCTATTTTTTGGATTTTCAATCAATAGTACTTGTGGAAATTCTGTTCTGATCAATTCTCGGCTACCATCCGATGAATTGTTATCTACTACAATAATCTCTGAAGGCATCCCACGAAGCGAAGCGACTACCGACAATAGAGCGGGTCGTAAAAACTTTTTCTCATTAGTGCAAACAATGACCACAGATAGTTGAACTTCGGAATAATTCATAAATAAAAATCAATTAAAATACATGTGGGAAAAAGTTTTTAAAGACGAAAATTGATCGCATCATTCTTCTTGCCCTTCGATACCCTTTTAAAGCAATCTCGTAGGAGAAATCATAGAAAACTCCGATTGATGGAATATCATAAAGCTTTCTGAGACGAAAATGAATACGATTCCGAAAACAAGCTAGGCCAGAATAACGCTTGGCCAAGTTTCCCGCAAACCATTCTACTTTTCGAAGCGCTAGACCAGAAAAATAATCCTCAAAAAATGCACCCTCAAGAATACCAACATCTCGAGGAGAGGTGTAGTTTGCGAAAAGTAAGATGGGTTCCATAAGAACATTACTTGGAGCATTAACTTTTGTAATAGCATAACCGAATATTTTTGAGAACTCGGTTGTGAAATCAACTGCTCCCACATGAACCTGTTTTGTAATTTCCTGTTCTCTCCCAAACTGAGTTTCATAAAACCGAGGAACAACCTTGCCTTGGAAGTCTCTTGCATATCCATTAACACTCCCTTCCTGGGTTATGAAAAATGTTTCAAATACTTTGTGGTGTCTAAAAAACTTTTTCCATTCTCGATTCAGAACTCTAGTATTCCGATACTTTTCGCCATATGAACCATAGAAATTAATACCGAATTCATCTACGAGACCAAATATATCTTTCCCAGCCACTAAAAAGTATAAATCTATATTGTAGTTATTCGTAAGCTGAAAGATATTGCGGGGGGTCTGACCATGGTACCCAATATCGACAAATCCTATCTTATAATCGGTATTTCCACCCTGAGCGTTCGGACGAGCAATACCTTCTTGGCTTAGGTAACTAAAAAGTAGTTCCCGTTCCTTCTTGGCTTTTGCCAAAATCCTAGGAGAAATAACTGATAGTACCCCTTGAAATTTATAGCAGTTTTTGAGATTGATCTTACTCTCTAATCCATCTTTAAATCCACATCGACGAACAAGCTGATCATCCCCTGGTTCCGTAGGAATACCGATTCGATCTTTGATCCACTCGCCTACCGTTGTTTCAAACCAAACAACTCCAAATTTTTCCCGCATATTATCGAGGGAGTGAATCGGAGCAAGAGCCGTTGATTTTCGAGAAACATATAGATAACGAGATTCGGGAGCATAATCAAAATACGGCGCCACGATATCGTAGATTTGTTTTATGATCCAACCATCTCGCGATAAAAAATAGAGATATTTTTTATCGCGAGAATCTCGAATGAGTTGTATACAAAACGAGACAAGAAGCGGTCCGAGCCAATAGTATCCAAGAGCATAAGGATCACCGTTAAAAAGAGATTGTTGATCATAAGAGAAACCCTTTGTGTTTTTATCAAAAAGCTTATTAGCCACCACTCCCAAAAGAGCGCTTAAAGATGGATCCTCTGGTAACTTATTTGACCAGAGTAAGGCATTCTCTCTATTTCCCAGAAAGGTTTCTGAATTTTTTTGAACCCGCAAAGTTCTGATTCCCAATCGTTTCGCTGGCTGGATATCGTACCCATCACTATCCCCTACGTGAAATAACTCAGTCGATGAAATTTGAAGGTCATTTAAAACATACTGAAACATCGAACTATTATATTTCACCTCTCGCCGCTTCGAAGAAACGTACACCTCCTCAAATTCATATCCGAGATTTAAAAGGATATCCCGAATGAAATCCTCATCCAAGTACATATCAGAGATAGCCACCAAACGACGTCCCGAAGCTTTGGCCACCGTATACAACTCCTGTCCACTTTTCTTTGCATAGATAAGCTGCCGCTCTCGTTCCAGCTCCAACTGCTTCACCGCTTCGCGATGATGCTTGGGAATAGCAGAAAAGTAGTCATAGATTTCGTGAATAGTTATGTCTTGAGCCTCGGGCAAAGCAATCCGGGTATGATACTCAGCCGCCACTCTCTCGGCTCGAAAATTAATAGCCTGACCAATGATCTTCTCCACCTCGGGAGCAATAAAAGCAAAGAGGTCAGCGGGTTTGAGAAACGGACGAACAACCAACGTGTCAAAAACATCAAAAGAAACGACTTTGGCATTGCGCAAAGCGATTTGAAAAGAGTCTAGAGGTTGGTCTTCTGAGGGCATATGGCGCATTTGCTTTATGAGTGTTTATTCTAAGATTAGTCAGTCAATAATCATCTCTCTCAGTGAAATACCTCCGGGAAGCGATAGGAGGTGTATTCGTCAATACAATGTTAATTATCGTATTTAAACACACTTGGACGACCAATGAAATAAAGGGTTCGACTCCCCTACTTCTTATCACAAAGCAACTTCCATCCTTGATAACGTAACCTTTTGAAGGCTTGTTCTTTGTACTCTCCCAACCTCTTGTGCTGATCCTTGCCATCATTAATAATTTGACATTTTCTTTCCACAGAAAAAAGTCGCATACCATGCTTTCTTGCAGCATAAGAAAAATATAAATCTTCTACTTGATCATATTCAGGCGGAAGATTTTCCAATAAAGGTTCGCGAAGAAATAAACCACGACCCACGATCATTCCCCCTGTACCTATATAATCGACTTCGGTATCCGCCCTTGGGCAAAGAACGGAGTCCCAATAGCTCTCTTTATTAAAAAC
>JBBUHS010000003.1:0-3632 GCA_038055675.1 Patescibacteria group bacterium
TGCTAAAGATATCTATGTTTTAGAGGGTCTTCAGCCTGTCCGAAAGCGACCTGGTATGTACATTGGCTCTACGGGACCAGATGGCCTGCACCATTTAATCTGGGAGGTTGTTGATAACTCCTCTGACGAAGCAATGGCCGGGCACGCCAAAAATATCACCGTTGAGCTTCTGCCGGGGAATCTGGTGAGCGTCACTGATGACGGTCGCGGTATTCCGGTAGATATTCATCCCCAGACCAAAGTTTCTGCTTTAGAGGTGGTTTTAACTACGCTTCATGCTGGCGGTAAATTCGGAGGAGATTCTTATAAAGTTGCCGGTGGTCTGCATGGCGTTGGTGTTTCAGTGGTGAATGCCCTGTCTACCTGGACCAAAGTAGAGGTTTCTCGGGACGGTGGCCTTTATGTTCAGGAGTACGAAAGAGGAAAGCCAAAAAATAAGGTGAAAAAAGTTGGCACCTCAAAAACCACCGGAACCAAAGTTACCTTCTCTCCCGACCCGACTATTTTTGAAAAAACAGAGTTTGATGCCAAACGAGTTATCGATTTCCTTCGCCAGCGCACCTATTTAGTGAAGGGAGTACGAATCAACTTCTTTGATCGCAGAGAAACGAAGTATACCGCCCACGGTTTTTATTTTGAGGGCGGTCTACAGTCTTTCCTGAAACATATTGGAAGAAAAAGAAAGCAACTCCAGGAAGAAGTTTTTTACGTGAATAAAGATCAGGACAATATAGAGGTTGAAGCCGCTTTCCTTTTTATCGACGATCTGGAAACTAAGGAGTTGAGTTTCGCTAATAATATTCATACTCCCGATGGGGGAATGCACCTCACTGGTTTCAGAACGGCGCTTACGAGAACGTTGAATAATTATGCTCGGGCGGAAAAATATCTGAAAGAAAAAGACGAGAACTTAACGAGTGATGACACACGAGAAGGCTTGATGGCGGTAATTTCAGTGAAGTTGCGGGAACCGCAGTTTGAGGGACAGACCAAGGCCCGTCTTGGGAATCCAGAGGCTCGCACTTCAACGGAGGCGGTGGTTTATGAGGCTTTGAAGGAGTTCATGGAGAAACGGCCTAGCGAGGCCCGCCGTATTATTGAGAAGGTTTTACTGGCCGCCAAGGCTCGAAAAGCCGCTAAGGCTGCCAAGGAAACAGTTTTAAGAAAGGGTGCTCTTGAGGGGATGACCTTGCCGGGAAAACTGGCCGACTGTTCGAGTCGGAAGGCAGAAGAGTCTGAGCTTTTTATTGTTGAGGGAGACTCTGCTGGTGGTAGCGCTAAGCAGGGAAGAGACCGACACACTCAGGCGATTTTGCCGCTTCGGGGAAAGATTTTGAATGTTGAGAAGTCCCGTCTTGATAAGATTTTGGCCAACCAGGAAGTTCGTAATCTCGTTGTAGCGATTGGGACAGCGGTAGCCGAAGAGTTTGATCTTGCGAAGATTCGTTATCACAAGATCATCATTATGACCGATGCTGATGTTGACGGTGCTCACATTCGCACGCTTCTTCTTACCCTTTTCTATCGTTACTTTGTTCCGATTATCGAAGCGGGCTATCTCTATATTGGCATGCCACCGCTTTACCGAATTCAGTCGGGGAAGGTTGTTCATTATGTTTATACTGATGACGAAAAAGATAAGATTGTTTTGATGCTTGAAAAAGCAAAGCAGTCAGGATCAGCGGCTAAAGCCAAGAAAGAAGAGACGAGCGTAGCGGAGGAGATCGAAGGAGGGGAAGAAGTTCCGGAAGGTGAAATAAAACGGTCATCAGGAATCGTTATCCAGCGCTACAAGGGTCTTGGAGAAATGAACCCAGATCAGCTTTGGGAAACCAGCATGGATCCGGAAAAGCGATTTTTGAAGCAAGTGGCCATTGATGAGGCTGAGACAGCCAGTCATCTGTTCGATGTTCTGATGGGTGACGAGGTTGGACCGCGACGTCAGTTCATCCAGACGCACGCTTTGAACGTAAAAAATCTTGACATTTAAGACTAATTCTGATTACATAGAAGCTTATATAGAGCATGCTTCTGCGCATTAAAACTTTTTTCAAGGAATCTCAGGAGGAGTGGCGCCATGTGAACTGGCCCCCTCGGAGTGAAGCAATATATCTGACCGGAGTAGTGGTAGGCTTTTCTTTGTTGCTAGCTGCTCTTTTGGGATTTTTCGATGCCGCTCTTTATTACATCCTGAGTATTTTTATTATCGGCGGATAGGGTAAAAAATTAAAATGGCTGAACAAGATACAACAACTGAGCTGGGGCGACAGTGGTATGCGATTCATACCTATGCTGGTTACGAGGAGGCGGTGGCCCGGTATTTAAAGCAACGTGTTGAATCCTTGTCTATGGAAGACAAGATTTTTAATGTTATTGTTCCTAAGGAGAAAAGAATTAGAGTTAGGGGTGGACGTCGCCAGACAATCGAAGAAAAGATATATCCAGGTTATGTTCTGGTGGAGATGGTTTTAACCGAAGACTCCTGGTATGTGGTTCGAAACACTCCTCGAGTTACGAACTTTGTGGGAGCTGATAGCACCAAGCCGACCCCTTTGTCTCGTATTGAAGTTGATTCACTTCTGAACCGCATGGGTGAGGAGGCTCCGAAAATGAATATTGACATTGAGGTGGGCGACCTGGTAAAAATCACAGACGGGCCGTTTAAAGATTATGATGGCAAGGTTGAGGAGGTTGATGCGGAGCGAGGTCGGATCAAGGTGATGGTGCCTATCTTTGGACGAGACACCGCCGTTGAACTCGATTCTCTCCAGGTTAAGAAAGTTTAATGTATACTTATGGCAAAAATCGTAAAAACAGTTTTAAAATTGCAGATCGAAGCCGGAAAAGCCAATCCAGCACCGCCAATCGGACCAGCCCTTGGTCAGCACGGCGTAAACATTCAGGATTTCTGTAAGCAGTTTAATGATGCCACCAAAGATATGGGGGGCGACATCATTCCAGCCGAGATTACTATCTATGAAGATCGCAGTTTTACCTTCACACTCAAAACTTCCCCAGCCTCAGCACTTCTTAGAAAATTTGCCGGTGCAGCCAAAGGAGCGGCCAATCCTTTGAAAGATAAAGTTGGTAAGGTGACCAAAGCTCAACTTCGCGAGATCGCTGAAAAGAAAATGGTTGATCTGAATGCCAATGATGTGGAAGCAGCTGAAAAGGTAATTGCCGGCACCGCTCGCTCGATGGGTATTGAAATTGTTGATTAATAAACTATCAAAAAAGAATTTAAAAAACGGGTCGAAACCCGTTTTTTGGTATTTGATATTATAGATCGCTTAGTGTTATAAGAATTTCAGTACAGATCGGAGGGACGATGTTTAATGGCATATTCTATGGATTTGTGGTTGATCCCGAGGGTCAGATTGGGTCACGGGAAACTCAGCAGCTGAACGAACTTTATCGGCAGCTCTCGAAGATTACGGAGTACTACATTCCCAAGCCACTCTCATACTTCGTTCGGGCCGCGCGATCCTCCTATCTCCTCCTAGCTTCGTCAGGACAGAGAGTCGTGGGGACTGGCACTCTAAACTTGAACTCTCATGGCACTGGCCCTACGGGTCGGATCGATGATGTCGTTACCCATACCGACTTCCAGAGACGGGGTATTGCCCGGGAGG
>JBBUHS010000004.1:0-16433 GCA_038055675.1 Patescibacteria group bacterium
AAATCAACAATAACTCTGGTATAAATGACAGTAAATTATTATGAATCTAACTTTTATCACCGGTAACGCAGCAAAGGCAGAGCAGCTGGGTAGACACTTGGATCATCCCATTGCTCATAAAAAGTTAGATTTGGCAGAAATCCAATCATTAGATCTCCACGAGATCATTGAGCATAAAACTAAAGAGGCCCATAAACAAATAGGGAACATGGTTCTCGTGGAGGACACTTATTTAACATTCAAACCTCTTGGCAGATTACCCGGACCACTTATCAAGTGGTTTCTCGCAGAATTGGATAATGCTGGGCTGTGTAAACTTTTGGATGGCTACGAAAATAGAGAGGCAGTGGCAGAAGTGTGTTTTGGGCTTTACGATGGGAAAGAGTTGAAGATGTTTGAAGGCGAAGTTCGCGGCACTATTGCTCCCGTTCCTCGTGGCGAGCGAGGCTTTGGGTGGGATCCGATTTTCATACCCGAAGGATATACCAAAACCTGGGGGGAAATGGACAACGAGGAACAGAAAGAAACCTCCATGCGAAGAATTGCTCTAAAGAAACTAGAGGTGTTTTTGCGAGAAAATGGCGAGGCGTAGAATCCCCTCGCAGAATCTTAATCCCTAGTATACTTGATTCCAATCCAGCCTCTTCTAGGGCACTATAATTTGTTACTATGATAGTATGAGCAAGTTGATTCTCAAGGAAGGTCCAGAACTTCGCGACTTTCAGGAATATGTTGCACGCATGGTAAAAGAGCGTGGTTTTGACAAGGAAACGATCTCGGAAATATTCATGCTTTTTCTTGAGGAGTGCGGGGAAATGGTTAAGGCTGCTCGCAAAACTCAGAAAATAAAGACTGACAAGAATTCTGAGCAGTTTCATCTCGATCATGAAGTTGCTGATGTTTTTATTTACCTCTTAGATATTTGTAATCAATTCAACATAGATTTAGAGAAAGCATTTCGAGACAAAGAAGAGATTAATAAGAAAAGAACTTGGGAATAGTATTCTCGTGTTACGGTAGCTACAATAAGGGCACAAAAATGATTCTCCACGGGTTTCCACCCGTGGTATCACTGGGGAACAAGCACAAGCTTGGTCATTATCTTACTGATAATGACACTCCTCCATCCACGGGCTTCCGCCCGCGCTTTTATGCAAGTAATAAAAAACACCGATTGATTTCAGTGTTTTTTATTAGCAGTATTTCTCAGGCTTACTTTTTCAACTTCAGAGCGATTCTCTTTTCTTCTGGCTTCACTGAATCGATAACGAATGAATGTTTCTCATCGAGAACCAGTTTCTTTTTCATATCATCAATACTGCCGAATTCGGAGACGTGGATCATTCCTTGGAGGCCGTGGTTTAGATTGATGATGGCGCCGAACTGGTTGAACTGATAGACCGTTCCAGAAACGTCCTCGCCAGCCTTAAAGAGGCTCTCGGCATTTTTCCACGGATCTTCCTGAAGAACCTTCAGAGAAAGGAAAAGGCGGTCTTCCTTAATATCGATAATCTTGGCATCGACAACTTCATTTACCTGAACAACTTCTTTCGGGTTGCCCACGATGCGGTAGCTGAGCTCGGAGATATGGATTAGTCCTTCCACCTGAGGATTATCAACGAAGCGAACAAAGACGCCGAAGTTCGCAAGGCTGGTTACCAGAACCTTAAGCACCTGACCAACTTCGTACTGGGCTACCAACTCCTTGAGATTTGAGGATAAAGTCTCTCGTTCAGAAATAATGAGTTTATTGAGGCGGGGATTGATGTCGATGACTTTCACGCTCAGCTCCTGGCCGATGAATTTCTTCAGCTCGTCGCTGATTTTCTGTTTATCGCCATCCTCCACTTTCGGGTAGTTGTCAGTTGAGAGCTGAGAAACAGGCAAGAAAGCCTTGAGGTCGAAAAGATCAGCGGTAAGGCCACCAGTGTTTGAACCGGTGATTTTCACCTTCAGAACTGAACCCTCTTCCTGGGCATCTTTCACTTTCTGCCAGAGCTGCTGTTTGCCCGCTTCGGCGAGGGAGATTTCGATATAACCAGCCTTGTTTTCTAAGGAGATGATCTTCGCAGGGAGCTTGTCGCCAGCCTTTGCTTTCTTAAGGAGTTCTTTGGCGTTAGAGATCTCGTGACCGGAAACGATACCAGTGCCGAAACGGCCAAGATCAAAAAATACACCGCGGGAGTTTTTGGACATAAACTCGGCATCCACTACATCGCCTTCCTTTATATACTTAACCGTCTGGAGCTGGTTTTTTAAAAGTTGGGCCAGTGTTGGCGGCTGAGCGTTTTTAGCTTCTTCGGCTACGGTTGTCATTTTTGATTCGTCGTTTCTCATGTCGGATTAGTATAGGCGAGCTTTTTCTATATGGCAAGGGTTCTCGACTTTTATTGTCTAGAACACGGGTAAAATTCTTACTGAATTTTCCCTATACTCCTGCCGTCGCAGTCCGTAATGATCTAGACAATAGAAGTCTCGATTAAGAAGAGGGGAATACAATTGATTTTTATGAAATTGAAGGTTGAAAAGGGGCTTGGTTTCGATTACACTAGAGGGCGTGATAATTACCTATTTTGGCGACCAGTGCTTCCGGGTGGAGAGTGGCCCGGTAGGCATTTTAATTGACCCGATGAATAATCGCCTGAAGGGGGACATTCTCCTCCGAACTTCGGCACCGACTGATTCTTTGCCAGAAGGAAAGACGGAAATTACTTTTGCTGGCGAATACGAAATCGGTGGTATTGAGATTCAGGGCTGGCAGCTTATCAATGAGTCTACAGCTAAAGAGCTGAAAACTGTTTACGGAGTCACTTGGGAGGGGGTGAAGCTCCTCTTTCTTGGGGGACTGAAAGAGCCTCTTTCAGCAGATATTATTGATCAGGTTGGAGAGGTGGATGTTCTTTTTGTACCGACTGGAGGCGACTATCTTTCTCCCGAAGTGGCGGTTTCTTTAACAAAAAAGATTGATCCAAAGTTTATTATTCCCTACGGACCGAAAGCGGCCAGTGAATTTATGAAGAAGCTCGGTTTGCCGGCAGAACCGCAAGAGAAACTAGTGTTTAAGAAAAAAGAGCTGGGCGAAACAGAACAAAAAGTCATCCTTCTTTCTTCTAACAGTTAATGTCCTCGAGTAGCCAAAACTTTTTAGAAAATCTTCAAGCGGCCAATCACCATCGAAAGCGCCGCGTTCTTCTCTTTGGCAGTTTTGCGATAATGGCTCTTATAATTTTTATCTGGTTTTCGGTTTCGGTTTTATTGCCAGGAACCCCAGATCAGAATACGGCCCTCATTCGTCCCGAATTTTCCCTCTGGAAAAGCGTGCGAGGAGGAAGTATGCTGATATCCCAGAATATCCTTGGGCGAGTGGGATCTATAGGAAGTTTTTTTAAGACAGAAAAAAATTATGTGGTCACTCCATCTGCCTCAGACGTTTCAGAATAGTCAGTAATTTTTACTCCACCCACTATGTCTAATATTCAAAAAAGAGAAATTACCACCGAACTCCAGGAGTCCTATTTGGACTACGCCATGTCGGTCATTGTGACGCGCGCTCTTCCTGACGTGCGAGATGGTTTGAAGCCGGTGCATCGAAGAATTCTCTGGGATATGTGGGATAGTGGACTGACTCATCAGGCTAAGTTTCGGAAGTCAGCAAACATAGTTGGTCAGGTTTTGGGACGGTACCATCCCCACGGAGACTCCTCGGTTTACGATGCCATGGTGCGTATGGCTCAGAGTTTTTCTCTTCGCTACCCGCTTGTCTGGGGACAAGGAAACTTCGGTTCAATTGATGGTGATGGACCGGCGGCCTATCGATATACTGAGACAAAACTTACGAAGATTGCTTCGGAGATGCTTTTCGATATTGAGAAGGATACTGTTGATTGGCGTCCGAACTATGACGGTAGTCGTAAGGAGCCGAGTGTTTTACCAGCGAGACTTCCAAACCTTCTTCTGAATGGCAGTGTTGGTATCGCCGTTGGTATGGCGACCAATATTCCACCACACAATCTGACTGAGGTGTGTGATGCCACACTCCATCTGGCCGATAACCCAGAAGCAACCGGCGAAGATCTTTTGAAGTTTGTTCAAGGACCAGATTTTCCAACCGGTGGAATTATTTTTGATAAAAAAGCGATTCGCGAAGCATATCTAACGGGTAAGGGTGGTATTACCACTCGGGCTAAGGCCGAAATTGAAGAGCGAAAAGGAAAGGGTTTTGATATCATCATCACCGAAATTCCATATCAGGTGAATAAGTCTGACTTGATTCAGAAGATGGCTGCTTTGGTAACTGATAAAAAGATTGAAGGTGTTCGTGATCTTCGTGATGAATCGGACAAGGACGGTTTGCGTATCGCCGTTGAGCTGAAGAATGACGCGTCGCCGCAGAAGATTTTGAACCAGCTTTACCAACACACCGATCTTCAGAAAGATTTTCACCTCAATATGATCGCGCTTGCAAAGGGCATTGAGCCGCGTCTTTTTTCACTTAAAGAAATTCTTGAGGCTTATCTTGAGCACCGCAAAGAGGTGGTTAAGCGCCGGACTCAGTTTGATCTCCGAAAAGCCGAGGAGCGAGCCCACATATTAGAAGGCCTCGCCAAAGCTCTTGATGTGATCGATAAGATTATTGCCATGATCCGGAAGTCGAAAGATAAAGATGATGCTTTCCAAAATCTCCGAAAGAATTTCAAATTTACCGAGGTGCAGGCCAATGCCATTTTAGAAATGAAGCTTCATACCTTAGCCCGTCTTGAGCGCGAAAAAATTGAGGGTGAGCTAAAAGAAAAACTAGCATTCATTAAAGAGCTTAATTTAATTTTGAAGAGTACCGCCAGAATTCTGAAGATTATTAAAGACGAGCTTGGGGATATTAAAGAGAGGTATGGCGGAGAGCGAAGAACTAAAGTAGTGGCGGGTGGACTTTCAGCCTTCAGCGAGGAGGACTTAATTCCCGAGGAGCAGACCATTATTACCCTTTCTTCAGGAGGCTACATCAAGCGAGTTACTCCGGACACCTTCCGGTCACAGCGACGTGGCGGCAAGGGGTTGATTGGTTCAGATGTGGCCGACGAAGATTTTCTATCTCACTTTGTGACTGCGAGCACCCACGACCACATTCTTTTCTTTACTGATCGAGGACGAGTGTTTCAGACCAAGGTGTATGATATTCCTGTTGGTAGCCGTATTGCCAAAGGACGAGCCATTCATAATTTCTTAGAGTTATCTTCGGAAGAAAAAGTGAGTGCTATTGTTACCTACCGTGAGGGGAGCGCCAAGGAGACAGTGGATAATCCAAAGTACTTAGTAATGACCACGAAAAATGGTTTGATCAAGCGAACTCCACTCGAAGACTTTAAGAATATTAGGAAAACGGGCATTATCGCCATCTCGCTTCAGAAGGGTGACGCGCTTCGTTGGGTGCGCTCTTCGAGAGGATCGGATGAGGTGATTATGGTGACAAGTCAGGGACAGTCCATTCGTTTCAAGGAGGGGCAGGTGCGATCAATGGGCCGGACAGCGGCTGGCGTTCGCGGTATTCGTCTTAAAGCTAAAGATGAGGTGGTTGGATTTGATATAATAAACGGAGCAACGAAAGGAAAATCGGACGAAGCCAACTTCTTGGTAGTGATGGAGCGCGGATTTGCTAAGCAGACTCCACTTTCTGACTACCGTTTGCAGAATCGAGGCGGCGGCGGAGTGAAGACGGCGAAGATTACCCCGAAGACGGGAGCGCTGGTTGCCGGTCAGATTATTTCTGAGGCGACCGAGATACTTTCCCTTTCGCAACAGGGGCAGATTATTAGAACCCCGCTTGACAGTATTCGAACAGCCAGTCGCGGGACTCAAGGAGTGCGCATTATGAATGTGGCTGACCCGGACAAGGTGGCAGGCATCGTTTTGATTTAGGAAAACCTTTTTACGGTGTTTCCTCGTGATTGTTCCGGAGAGTTCAACTTTCTCGGAGGTGTGATTTTTGAAAAATGAGACTTTTCCTTTTTGTGGTTTATACTTACTGAAGGTATGCAACTCTCTAACCGCCAAGTTTTTCTAATTATTATTGTCGTCGCTACGGTTGGTTTAACCATCTTCTTTATTTTTTCAAGTTTGAAGACAGATTCGAGGGGAGGATTGGATGATTTGCAGGGCAAAAAGAATATTAAGATTGTTGTCTGGGGAGTCGACCCTCCAAGCGCTTTTTCTGCAATTGAGAGAAGTTATGAAGCAGCCAAGAAAGATGTCAGTATCACCTATGTTCAACTGGACGAGAGCACTATCCAGTCCCAGTTGGTAAACTCCCTCGCTCTCGATCAGGGGCCGGATGTCATTATGATAAAAAACAGGACGCTGGCTCGGCAGAGAAATTTTCTTCTCCCCGCCCCTCCGGCCAAAGTAAGCGTGTCAGCGGTAGGTCGTCTTTTTCCAACAGTAGTAGAGCAGGATTTTGTTGATGGCGGCCGACAGGTTTACGCCTTACCCCTCTCTCTAGATACCCTGGCTCTTTTTTATAATAAAAGCTTTTTTGATCAGGCGAGACTGGTCAGTCCTCCGAGAACCTGGACGGAGTTGATCGACATCATTCCTCAGCTTGTCCAAAAAGGGCAGGGAGGACAGATCAATCGAGCGGCAGTCGGACTGGGGGGATCAATTAAGTCGGTGACGAATGCTGGGGATATTGTGCCACTTCTTTTTCTTCAGTATGGACTAGATCTCTCGAGGGGCGACCTCGATAAAGATAATACGGGGGTGAAGGTTTTTGATTTTTACACTCAGTTTTCAAACCCTCGATCTTTGGCTTACACCTGGAGCGATATTCAGCCGAACGATTTACAGAGTTTTGCGAATAGGGGATCGGCAATGGTGATTGCTTATAAGAGACAGTTATCTCAAGTAATAAATCAAAATACATTTTTGGAGTATGGCACTGCTTCCATGCCACAGATTGGAGAGAATCGGGTGGACTACGCTAGCTACTGGGGGTTGGCAGTACCGAAGAGTAGTAAGCAGTCAGCTCTGGCCTGGGATTTTGTTATCTATGCTACCACAAACACGCAGAGTGCTCAGGCTTATATGACCGCAACCAAGTATCCGCCGGCATTACGGAGCTTGATTCAGAGTAATCTTGAGAGTCCGGAGTACGGCGTTTTCGCCAAACAAGCGCTCACGGCTCGCTCTTGGAAATCTATTGATGATAAACAGACTCGAACTATCTTTTCCGATATGATCAGTTCATATCTGACTGGACAGGCAGATCGAGATACTGCGCTTGGTCGAGCCCAGTCCATATTTTATGGAGCAGTAGGAAAGTAGTGATATGAAAATAAAATCAAAAAAGTTACTTTTTCCCATTTTTGTTTTTTTGTTTGTGCCCCTGACCCTTTCGGTTGGTGTGGCGGCAAATAATGAATGGCGATTAGAGCGAAGGAGTTCAGGAAACTGGGTACCGATCGGGGAGTATAACGAAAAACTGGATTGCGCTAACCGAGCAGTAGATGTAGTTACCGATGAAGATATCCCAGAGAATAATATTCGGTGCCTCAATTCAAGCACCGCCGAAATTGTTGATTGGTCTGGTATTAGGCAGGCTATTTCTGTTGGTGTACTACCCACACCGTCCAGACAGTGCAAGGTAGAAACACCATCTTTGTGGCCGATTGGCTACTGGGGTACTTTTCCCAGTCTTTTACCTTGCGGTCCAAATGGAGTGAACTGTTTAGAGTGTGGTATCTGCGGACTCTTGATGCTTGGACAGAGGATTATTTATGTAATGCTCAGTGCCCTTATTTTCATCGTTGCCCCGATACGATTTATCTGGGCTGGGTTTTTGATACTGGTTTCTCGAGGTTCGAGCGAACAAGTGTCTCGGGGCCAGAAGATGATTTACCATACTGTTATTGGACTTCTAATCGGTCTTGGGGCGTTTGTGATTATCCAAACATTTCTATGGGTTTTGGGAGGAGCTGGCTTTACTGACGAGGGACTGGGTTGGCCAACCATTAACTGTCAGCGCAACTTGAAGCCCTAATCGTTTTCTCTAAAAAAGCTTATAATAGAAGTAATGAATTTCAGACTAATATTCTTGGCGCTCGGTTTGCTTATCCTCGTACCCTCTTTGGTTTTTGCTATGGGGCAGTCGGTACCTACTTCCCAACAGCCCCCAGTTGGTACCTCTCAGCAACCTCCAGCGGGGACACAACAAAGCGGAGCCGGTGCGAATGCCCCCCTTCCAATTACAGATCCCTTTAACTGTCCCGATGCTGCCCCTAACACCCCTCCCTGTATTATTACTATTCTCCAGAGAATAATCAGCCGGATGCTGGATATCGTCTACCCTATTTTAGCCGGTATCGTTTTTTACGGGGGTTTTCAGATGATGTTCGCCCGAGGTGAGCCGGAGAAGTATAAGTCTGGAGTTAAAACTATTAAATACGCGGTGATTGGTTTTGTGGTAATCCTTCTTTCTCAGGGGATAGGATTTATTCTAGTAGACCTCGTTTCCTTGGGCCGGACCCCCTAGCTTTTGATTTTATGAACTGGTGTGGTATACTGAAACGCACATAGAAAGGTCGGCACATCACTTGCTTTAATTTTTGTATGACAAAGAATTTGAAAGTGGGTTTCGGAGCGCTTACGACGATGGCGACGACACTCCTCGTGCCAATGGCAGCTTTTGCCTTGCAGGAAGCGATAGTTCCATCCATCAACCAGATTGATCCAGCCGCTACCGATTCCACAATTACCTCTGCGAATCAGGTTCTCGTAGTACTCGTTCAGATACTCGGTTACGTTCAGGCTTTGTTCTGGATTGCCGCCGTCTTCTTTGGACTTTACGCCGCCTTCCTGTACTTAACCGCACAGGGTAACGGTGAGAAGATTTCAAAGGCTAACCAGATGCTTATCTACGTTGTTGTTGCGGTTGTCGTGGCTGTTGTCGCTTACTCAATCCCAACCTTCGTACAAACAACGATTACCTCGTAGTTTCTACTAAGTTTTGGTATCAAAAAGAGTCTTTCGGGGCTCTTTTTGTTTTGTGCACATTTTTTTCTAGATCAGGTCTTGTCCCCCATATCTCCTTGGAGTATAATCATCGGTAATGAGAATTTTTGTCTATGGTTTCGTACTTGCGACTCTGATTTTTCCACTAGCTAGTTATGCTACACCGCCAGCATGTCCCAGCTGTCCCATAACCAGCGTACGAGGTGTCGTTCAGCTTATCACCGCAATTGTCACTCAGTTGCAGATAGTTTTTTGGATTGTAGCCGCCGGATCAGCCATCTACGCCGCCTTCCTTTTTATCCGTGGTGGCAGTAGTAGCGAGTCTCTGAAAAAAGCAAAAAACCAAATCATATATACAGTTGTCGCGGTTGCTCTCGGAGTAGTTGCTTATGGCATACCCGCTCTAGTAGATAACTTTTTAAGACTAAGGGCATAAAACACTTTTCTTAATTATGATTACTTTTTTAGAATCGTTACTCTCAGTGTTCGTTTCAACGGTTCAGGCAGGGGCTCCAACCCCTATTGTGGATAAGTATCCGCGGTTTAGTGCTCCGGTTACGGGAAACGCTCCTATCACGAGCGTAAATGATGCGGTAGGTATCTTAGTATCAGTGATTGATCTGGCCCAAGTTGTGTTTTGGATCACCGCCGCCGGTTTTGGTCTCTATGGCGCCTACCTCTATCTTTTCTCCCAGGGAAGCAAAGAATCAATTGGCAAAGCAAAGAATATGATGATTTATACCGTAGTTGCTATTATCCTCGCGATCGTTGCATATGGCCTTCCATCAATTGTTATTAACTTCATTCAGATAGGTTCTAGTTAATGAACAGAATGACAAATCGTTTCTCATCATTATTCCTTCTACTATTTGTAGTGTTTGGAGTTCTTTTTTCTTCCTTCCACACTCAGGCCGCGTCAGAATGGATCTGTTCTGCTACCGGACTTTCTTTTTCTTCTCAGTCGGTATGCACTTCTTTGTGTGGCGGTGGTTCCTGTGGTCAAAACAATCCTTTTGCGACTGATCAGACTCCATATCCTCGAGGGGTCGTTCCTCCTTCAGAGGGACAACCTATTAATGATGTAAATGACGCCCTATATATTTTAGTATCAGTGATTGAACTGGCTCAAATTGTCTTCTGGATTCTCACGGTTGGCTTCGGTCTCTATGGTGCCTACCTCTACCTTTTCTCGGGTGGGAATACGGAAAAAGCTGCTCAGGCCCGGAAAGTTTTCATCTATGCGATTGTGGCTGGGCTATTAGGTGTTATTGCTTACGGCATTCCGGGAATCGTCGAAGGATTCGTATTTGGTTTTTAAAAAAATATGACCATCAAAAAACAAATCACCCTCTCTCTCAGCATTCTCCTCCTTGTTTTTTTAGTTTCCGTTCCAGACACATTAGCGAGAGGTGCTCGTCCCGGGGAGAGTCGTGTGTGTATAGGTTCGGGCGATGTTGTTATACAACTTACTCTTCCGTGTCTTCAGATTGGATCGGCTGAAATTTGTGCCGACGCTGATTTTGCTGAAGAGTGTCGAAGACTTGGTGGACGGTGGGGAGGTGTTCTTCCTCAGTATATTAGTCCTGGAAGAACAAACGCGCCGATTCAGGATGTAAATAGCGCCCTTCAGATTTTGGTTTGGTTTATTAGACTTGCTCAGATTGTTTTCTGGATTCTCACTGTCGCTTTCGGTCTCTACGCCGCCTACTTGTATCTTTTTTCCGGTGGCAGTAAAGAACAGGTAACACAAGCCCGTCGAGTTCTTATGTATACCGTGATTGCCGGTATCGTCTCGGTCATCGCGTATGCTATTCCGGGCGTGATTGATTCTTTAGCTAGATAGTAAAATACACCTTCAATAATTAGAAAAATAAAATAGGCCACCGAGAAAATTTCTCTCGATGGCCTTTTGGTTTACCTCCTTTCGCATCCGAGTTGTACACCTATCTGAACGAGAAGATCACGGGCCTACTTCCCTCGAGCTGGAACCGGAACTTGAGGGTTGGTTTCTTGGCTGGTGGTCCAGGCCTGCTTGGGTCTTCGACGTAGTTCTCGAAGGTTCTGTCCTGGTATCCCCGCTGAACCAAGACGGGTCCTGTGGAGAAAGTTGTCGTAGGAACGAGGGCATTGTAGACCCAGGGGGTCCAGCACCCTTTCTCTCCAGGCCAGATCTCGATGTCGCCATGACTTGCTAGTCGAATGTCCGAGAGAGGTTCGCTGTCGTCTTCAGTACTGCAGATATTGGTCCTGAGGACCATGCTGGCAGGCATTGTCATCCGGATTGGAGTTCCTCCAGAGGGAGCGGCCGGCGGCGGATCCTTCCTGGTGATTTTCTCGGTGCCTCCCAGGAAGAAGATCAGGGTGATGATTCCGAGAACTCCGAGGAGTCCTTTGGCAATGAATCGTCCAGCAGGAAGCTGGCTAATCCAAAGCACCATGATTGCAACTCCTAGGAGTATGGTGACCGGAATCAGTCCGATGTCGTTCCAGGTTGGGACAACAGCGAAGTAGATTCCGAACAGTAATTCCAGTGCGAAGATGAGAACCAGGTACTGGAGCGCTTTTTTCCCTTCCGGAATCTGTGAAGCCGCCGCTATCAGTACTGGACTGAACCGGCCGTTCAACATGATGACGAAGGCCAGAATCACCGGGAGAATACCGATAATCCCATTTGCCATCCTCGGGTTGCTGAGGTGAGGAGCGGCCATCATCCCGAGGACCCCAACCACAAGGGGCCACCCGAAGATGAATGCCAACACAAGTCGCAGTATCGCGTCGCCTCGCCTCCACAGGTGGCGGACGAGGCGACCCATTGCCATAATCGTTTGCATGATGTCCTCCTACGTCTTGTTTGTCAGTTGGGAGTGCGGAGCCAGTCGCAGAACCGACTCCAAGGACCAGGACGCTTGCTTTCCTCGAGGTAGTCGGTGACCCAGTTGATCCCACCCGCTACCGTTGCATCGAGGTTCCCGAGACTTGCCTTGACCTTCTCCCACTGGGCATTCCAGTCGATCGGCTTGGTGTCGTCTGGTTCTTTGTCGACGACGTTCAATTCGGATCGAAGACGAGAAGTTTTCTTTTCGAGATCTCTCTTCTTGCCCAGGAGCTCTTCTTTCTCTTGGGCGACTTCCCGCTTAAGCGCTTTGACTTGTTGTCCCCAGAGCCGCTTTACCCGATCCTTTCCCGCGTCTGAGGTATCGAGAACGTCTGTGCCGCTACGATTCAGCCTTTCGGTCAGGGCAGCACGCCTTTCTTGGGCGGATCTTTTCTGATCTCGAATGGCAGTCTTGACGCCTTCGAGTTCTTTCTCCAGAGCCTCCAGTTTCTTTGCCGGGTCACGAGCTTCCTCGATCATCTCAAGAAGTTTCATGCGCAGACTGAATTCCACTTCCAGCTTCTTAGCTTCTTCAGTGGGATCAGTTGCCTTGGCCATCCGCTTAGCAGCTTCTTCCAAGAAGGAATCCATCCAATCCTTGACCGCCTTGTTTCCTGCGGTTTTTGCAGTCTTACCTTCTTCGCGTCCGTGCTTGCCATAGAGGGCGGCGGCGAAATACTCACCAATGTCGGTAACCTTTTCGCCGATCTCCGCTGCTGGTCCTGGAAGTCTCTCGACGAGAGATTCAACCAGAGATCGCAGCACACCGAAGACTCGCTCTGCTCCTTCGCCCCGCAGGGGACTATCAGGAGTGACCGATGTCGCCAGCCTCTCTCCGAACCGTCTGAGTTCCGGTTCAAGGAGGCTGAGGACGGCGTTGAGGAAGGTTTTCTTCTTCTCGCCATTTTCCGTTGCCATAATTAAGTCCCTTCTCTCTTCCCTAGGGAAGAGTAGTAAGTGTACATAAATGAATTTTCAGTTTTCGAAGATATCCAGGACCATCCCGGCTATCTCTAGTTAGGAATCTTATCCAGGATTTCTGATTGTCATTATACCACTAAAGTATGTAAGAGTCAAGGTATAATTTCAAGGCCCTTTTGCTAGTTGTATAAGGCTAAAAAATGAGGCAAAATCTACCTTATTGGGCAGGTGGCGAAATTGGCAGACGCACTGGCTTTAGGAGCCAGCGCCGCAAGGCATGAGGGTTCAAGTCCCTCCCTGCCCACATAAAGGATTAGAACCCATCTCTATGAAAAGAATCATCCATCCTTGGAGGGTAGTAATCTATGTGTCTTGTTTAGCTTCGGCTCTGGTTGCTTCGATTTTGGCTCTCGTTGGTCCAGTTGCCGACGAGGCAGATTTTTTTTCTTACTATCTCCATCTTGCTCTTGGGCCGGTTGCCGACGCACTCCTCCTTACTATTTTAGTTTGTTCTTTAGGGGGATTGATTTACGTAGGATTTTCTCTAATTTTGGGAGCCGTGTACCATGAGCGAGATCCGCGGGAATTCTTTTCTCGTAGATTTTTGGTTCAGAAAACAAAGAGTATTTTGAAGGGGGTTTTTGATGTTATTACGCTTGGCGGGCCGGTTATTTTAACCCTGGTTTTTGTGAGTCTTTCGATGGCCTATATCAATCCGGTTAGCATCACTCGTCTTATGGATGACCGGATAGTGAAGTGGGATAAGGCTTTAACGGGCGGGTATCCTTTTGTGGTGCTCCACACCATTGCTTTTCCCGACTGGTTTATTAACGCAGTCGATTTTTCTTATATGAACCTGCCGCTGATTCTCATAGCTCTGGCTCTCTATATTTTTGTTTTTCACCGATCGGTATTTGAGGAGATGGGGGCGGTTTTCTGTCTTAGTCTCGTGATCATGATTTTTTCGTGGCAGGTTATTCCTGTTATGAGCCCCCATGATCGTTTTATCGATAATGTTTATCAGTTGCCAAACTCATCACAAATGGAAGAAGCTCTCAAGGAGCGTCAGCCCCACCCACTTATTCAAAACTTTCTTTCTGAAACAAGAGAGAGAAAAAACAGAAGCCTGGATGGCACCATGCCAACTTCGACTTTACCAAGCGCTCATGTTGCTTGGGCAGCTTTAATTGTTTATTACGCTTACCGAACAGAAAAAAGATTTCTCTGGGTCCTCTTTCCGATAGCAGTGCTATCGACAATAGGAACCATTCTCTTTGCCCAACACTACTTTGTTGATATTCCTGCCGGAATACTCGTAACTGCGTTATCGATATATCTCGTACGGTCTTTAGGGCGAATCTAGTCGCTTATAGTTCAGAAGTTAGATTGCCGATTTTCTCAAACTTGAAGTTGTCGAGGATAGGGGCAAATTTAAGGACTAAGTCGTGGACTCTGCTTAATTCTTGTTCTAAATCAGTTATATTGGCGACAGAACCATTCTTAAAAGCCAAAAGCTCTCCATCCACTAGTTCAACATCATAATCTAGATTGCTATCGATAATGTAGCTTAGGATCCCCGGGTTGAATATTTGATGAGCTTCAATCTCATACTGTTTTGGGGCATGAAGAATAAACTTTTTTTCGAATTCTTCCGGTAAAGAAATTTCCTCCCCGACCTCCCCGTAATACTGGTCATCTTGATGGTTGAGGTAAAGGTGTGGGAATTTTCCAGTGAAGCTAAAGCCGAAAACAGTGTATGCGTATGTACGTCTATTTTTACCTGTTCCAGTCGAGAACTCAAAGGAGAATATTCGCAAAGGACGGTTATCGAGGGTTCCCCTGATCACCTGGTGGATGTGCTGGGTGTTGCCACGGTGCATAAGATAAGCCTTTTCTTTTTCGATGTCGCCGGTCGATTCAATTGACCAGCCTCGTTTTTCTGCAAACTGATGCCAAAAGAGATTACTAGCAACAAGATAGGCGAATGCGTAAACTATTCCGAGAGTAAAAGGAAGAGGTCCAATCAAAAATATGCTGAGATAAGGACTTATGAAAAATGTTGCGATGATACTGATGACGAGCCAAGTGGTCGCAATGAGAATTATTCGTTGACGGTATTTTTTAAAGAGGCCAACATATATTTTCCAAGCAGTTTCGCGGGTATTTGTGGCCGGACTGCCTTCTAGGAAACCGCTCCAGAATTTAATCAATTTATCAACCTCTTCTTTCGAAAGTTGTTCCGCCATAGTGTGTTGTGGGAGGAGAGTGATAGGAGGTAATCTTTCGCGTGTTGGTGCCGGACCCCAGAGTCGAACTGGGCACGCCTGCCTCTTCAGGGCAGCGCTCTACCGATGAGCTAGCCCGGCGATACTACATAATGTACCCGACTTCTTCCGCATATTCAATAAGCAATGATTAGATTGACAGCAGATACTTCGATCATCTATTTTTGAAGTAGATTGAAGAAGGGAGTGTGGCATGGGTAAAGCCTTGAAAGCTAATGAGCAGACATCCTATGCAGAGTTCATCTCCTCTGCAAGGGCAGAGGCCGGAATGACTCAAGAGGAGTTCGCTCACGCTATCGGAGCAACGGTATCTTCTGTGAATCGCTGGGAGAGGGGACACATTAAACCCAGTAATCTTGCCCGAAAAGCTGTTACCCATTTTCTCGAAGAGCTTCGGGCGGCCAAAGAAAGACAAGGTCAGAACTAACTTCTGGCCTTTTTTATTTTGTGTCCCCACCAGGAATCGAACCTAGATCTACTCCTTAGAAGGGAGTCGTTTTATCCATTAAACTATGGGGACAGTATGGATTCGGATTGATTCTATCGTAGAAATCATATAACTTAAAGAGGTTCTTCTATAGATACATCGGGCTGTAGGCCGACAGGCGATGTTAGCTTTAATGAGGTCGGCACCCGAATTAATAAGAACGGGCTGTAGTATACCGGTAGTACGTCTGCTTTGGGAGCAGATAGACCGGGTTCAATTCCCGGCAGCCCGACAGACAGCGATAGCGCGCGCTTAGCTCAGTGGTAGAGCGGCTCGTTTACACCGAGTAGGCCCGGGGTTCGATCCCTCGAGCGCGCACCAAGAGAGTAGAGAGGTCTAATTTTTCCAAATTTTCTTTGGCGGTTGCCAAAGAAAACCATTGATTTCTGGGGACGCCACGCGCTTCGCGCGTTTGTAGTGTGAGGTTGGAGCCGAAGATTTTTTGGAGGGAGATTTTTTTGGAGGGGAGGTCGCAAACGAAAGACATAACACTTGCCCCACCCACCCGTGCGCGTGTTATGAGTAAATTATTTTCGCCGATTGTACTGTCGGCGAAACTCCCCTAGAGAACAAGACTTGGTTCATTACCGATTTCCTTTTGCTCGATTATGAGTTTTGCAGAGCATCTGACAGTTCTTGGCCGCAGTAGCTCCACCCTTACTCCATGCTGCTACATGATCGGCGTCCATTTCGTTTAGACTCCAAATCTTACCCTTGTTCGCATCATGACCGACGGCACAAAGAGGACAATTTGATTCTCCTTTTTTCTTTGCTTTGGTGGTTTGTAATTCGTAAGTAGATCTCTTAATCGCTTCATCAAAAATCCGGACATCTAGCAACTTCGTATCAACTGAACCACCAAGAA
>JBBUHS010000005.1:0-2947 GCA_038055675.1 Patescibacteria group bacterium
CCCCGAAGCTGATGGTGTCGATGATAGCTTCGGATCCGAGAGTCAAGCCGACGTAGGGACCGACACCCCACTTACCCTTCCCGAGCTCGCTGAAGCCGAAGAGGCGGAAGTTTGGCAGGAAGAAATAGTGGGCTTCGAGACCGATACCGGGTTGGACGTTCGAGTCCTTGGTGAGCCGAACGACTTTGGGGTCACCGGCCAGAACGGCCGTGTCCACGATGTCGTGGTCGCCGAGGTCGATGTTGGCGAAGAGGGCCGGGGCCATTCCGAATCCAGAGAACTGTTCCTGGGCGGAGCCTTCCTTCTTCGCCAGCTCGTTGGCGGCCTTGTCTTGGTCGGTACCGGTGAGACCCTTGAGCTTCTCGGCTTCCGTAGTCTTGATCTCCACGGCCGAGACGATGGCCAGACTCGTGGTGGGGGCGACCGCGATGATCGCCAGAGCGAATACGAAGATTCTCAAGATGCTGTTGCGCATGGTTCCTCCTTTGCGCCCTATGTGGAGGATGAATTCCTCCAGCCGGCCTACCTTACCACATATTTTTTAAAACTGTCAAAATGGTTGCTGATTTATCTGATCAAGAGGATAATGGAAAGATAAGTAATTTCTCCGCCCATGATTTAATTTCTCGTGAATAGAAATACAGAACGTAGTTGTAATTTTTATTTGTATTAATCCCATGAAAGACACAAAACTATTCACGCTTATAAAAAAAGAGATCAATCGCCAGAACGATAGTATTAATCTTATCCCATCTGAGAACTTTGTTTCCGAAGATGTTTTGAAAGCACTTGGTTCGCCTCTAACAAACAAATATGCCGAAGGGTATTCCGCCCATCGTTACTATGGTGGAAATGAGTATATCGACGAGATTGAAAATTTGGCCAAAGAGAGGGCTCTCAAAGTTTTTAAACTCAAAGAAAAAGACTGGCATGTAAATGTCCAGGCCTACTCTGGTTCGCCAGCTAACCTCGCGGTCTATCTTGGCCTTGTACCGATCACCGAAAAGATTATGGGTCTTCAGCTTGATATGGGGGGCCATTTAACGCATGGTCACAAGGTGAGTATTACGGCCAAAGTGTGGCAGTCAGTTCCATACACGCTCGATAAAAAAACAGAGCGATTGAATTACGAAGAGATTCGGGCGCAAGCAAAAAAAGAAAGACCGCGAATTATTGTGGCTGGTTTTACTGCGTATCCCCGGAAAGTTGATTGGAAAAAGTTTAGAGAAATTGCCGATGAGGTCGGAGCCTTTCTTCTCGTCGACATGTCTCACATTGCTGGTTTAATTGCCGGTGGAGTGTACCCTAGCCCATTTCCTTATGCTGATGTAGTCACGACGACGACTCATAAAACACTTCGCGGACCTCGTTCGGCTTTAATTTTCGCTAAGCGGGATTCGAAAATTGCCAAGCATTACAATACCGACATTCCAAAAGCGATTGATAAAGCGGTTTTCCCCGGACTTCAGGGAGGGCCACATGCCAACCAGATTGCTTCGGTGGCGACAACGCTTTTTGAGGCAATGCAGCCGAGTTTCAAAGCGTATGCAAAGCAGATTGTGAAAAATGCCCAGACGCTTTCTGATTCCCTAAAGAAAGACGGCTGGCGAGTGGTTTCTGGGGGAACCGATAGCCATCTTCTATTAATAGATGTAGCTACTAAGGGAATTGGCGGAAAGGAGGCGAGTGATCGCTTAGAGAAAAATGGAATTATTGTGAACAAAAATACCATTCCTTACGATTCGCGCTCGCCGGTTGATCCATCCGGTATTCGACTTGGTACACCCTCCTTAACTTCTCGTGGTATGAAAGAAAAAGAAATGAAGATGGTAGCATCGCTTATTTCCCAGGTGCTTTTGAAGAATAAAGATGTCAGAAAAGAAGTTGTTAAATTAGCAAAAAAGTTTCCACTTCGGTATCAGACCAAACGATACATTTAGTATGTCGATTGTTAATGGAACAGAAATCGCCAAAGAGATTCTCGAGCGACTAAAAAAAGAGCCGCAACCAAAAAAGTTTCTGGCCGCTATTTTGGTTGGCGATGATCCTGCTTCGACCAGTTTTATTCGGCAAAAAGAAAAAGTTGGAAAAGAACTGGGAGTTGATTTTCGCCTCCATACATTTCCCGCTGATATAGCTGAAGAAAAGTTGAAAGAAGAAATCTTGAAAATTACTTCTGATGAAAACTGTGGTGCAGTTCTCGTTCAGCTACCGCTTCCAAGCCACATTGATCGTCAGCATATTTTGAACTGTGTGCCAAAAGAAAAAGATGTTGATGTGTTGGGCAAAGAAGCCAGTGAGATGTTTTTCCGAGGAGAAAATAGTATCCATCCACCCGCCGTGGCGGTGGTTGAGGAGATTATTGATCGTCTCAAGTTGGATGTTGAATCACTCTCGGTAGCAGTAATTGGCGTGGGTCTTTTGGTTGGTAAGCCGATTAGTTTGTATTTCGAGAGTAAGGTAAAAAAACTAGACGTTTTTCATCGTTCAAGTGGTGATGTAAAAACCCAGCTCAAAGACTTCAATCTTATAATCAGCGGTGCTGGAACGGCTCAGCTTTTCTCGGCTAAGAATCTTGGTTCTCAGGCAGTCGTAATTGACTTCGGCTACGGTGATGTAGACGGAAAAATGGCTGGTGATTTTGATCCAGCTGGTGCCGAGGTCTCGAGCGTGTCTTTTACCCCAACACCTGGTGGCACAGGGCCGATTCTAGTTGCCAAGCTTTATCAGAATTTCTATAAATTAAACATGCTATAATCTAGCCCATGATTCTTTCCGACAAAGATATTAAGAAATTTCTTGAATTAAAAAGGATCACTATTGAGCCTCTTTTCCCCAATTCTATCCAGCCAGCATCTGTTGATCTTCATCTCGGTTCCGACTTTTTGATCTTCAAAACCAGTAGGAATATTTGTATTGATCTCAAGGAACCACTCGATCATATGAT
>JBBUHS010000005.1:2957-4586 GCA_038055675.1 Patescibacteria group bacterium
TCCAGGAGAGTTTGCTTTGGGCATGACTTACGAAGTTGTTGGTGTGGCCGATGATATGGTTGGAAGATTGGAAGGAAAATCATCGCTTGGCCGCGTTGGCTTGATTATTCATGCCACCGCCGGATATCTCGATCCAGGAAATAAACTGAAGATGACTTTAGAGCTCCATAATATTTCTAGTCTACCGATAAAGCTTTACTATAAAATGCCGATTGCTCAGATATCATTTACCCCACTTTCTTCTTCTGCCGACCACCCCTATGGAAAAGACCAGTTGAACAGCAAATACTACGGAGCCATGAAGCCCCAAGCGTCACAGTACTGGAAGAATTTCGAAAAAAATAACGACTGGATCAACTTCTCTTAAAGAAATGAAGGCTCGGATTGTAAGAATTGATAAAACCCTTCCGCTTCCGGAATACAAAACCGAAGGAGCCGTTGCCTTCGATCTCTACACGCGAGAGAAGATGGATATTCCTTCTAAGACAATCGCTTACGCTCCCTCGAATATTATTGTAGAAGTAGCTCCTGGGTATGTTTTGATGGTTGCCGCTCGGAGTGGTTTACATAAAAAAGGATTATCTCTAGCTAATGGCGTAGGAATCATTGATCAAGACTTTCATGGTCCTGAAGATGAAATAAAAATTGCGCTCTATAACTTTTCTGATGCCATGGTTTCAGTAGAGAAAGGGGACCGTCTGGCTCAGGCAATGTTCGTACCCGTAGAAAAAGGAAGCTGGGAAGAAGTTGTTCAAATTAAAGAAGTGTCGCGCAGCGGATTTGGTAGCACTGGAATGCAATGACAGACTCAAAAGGAAAACTGATTGTACTTTACGGAATTAATAATATTGGGAAAACTACGCAGACGAATCTTTTAGTCGATCGTCTTTTGGCTAGTGGCAAGGAGGCGAGTCGAGCAAAAGCTCCATTATATAATATGAAGCCGTCTGGACCGATGATCAATGAGTATCTCCGAGAGGACAATCCCCAGAAATTATCTCCGCGGGAAGCACAGATGCTTTATGCTTTTAACCGCATTCAGTATCAAGAAGAATTGTTGAAAAAATTAGAAGGAGGAGAGTGGATTGTGTTTGAAGACTACTGGGCAACCAGTGTGGCTTGGGGCGGAGCAGCCGGAGTGCCGATTGATTTTTTAATTGAGCTGAATAGTTGCATTCATCCTCCCAACCTCAATATTCTAATGACCGGCAACCGTTTTCTTTCAGGGGTTGAGGTCAAGCACAAACACGAACGCAATAAAGTATTGATTGAAAAAGCAGAAAAGATTTTCAAAGAAATGGGAGAGAAATACCGTTGGCCAGAAGTTAATGCCAATCAATCCATTGAAGCCGTTCACGAGGATATCTGGAAAATAGTAGAAGAGGGGCTTATACTAACTCCAGTTGTTTGACCGCTACCTTATTAAGGAGGATTATTAACCCAATGTTTACCCCAGAAGAAGAAGAGCTCCTCGAGCGATACGTCACCTCTGCAAAGACTCCAATCTTCGCGATTCACGGCCTTTCCGGCATGGTGGGAGCAATCTATGCTCGGTATTCGCGAGCCAAGGGTGGTTTCCGAGAGGTACTACTCAGAGAGTTTCTTGCTGGCGGTGTTATCGATTCCAAA
>JBBUHS010000006.1:0-6183 GCA_038055675.1 Patescibacteria group bacterium
AAGAAGAACGATGCTCCGAGTTCGAATTGCCGCTTCTATATTTAGGTTTCTAATGTTCAGCTTTTTCTGCGGAATGATCTCAAGGTCATTTTTATTGACCCAGCGAACGCCTACATCAAGACTCTGAAGAACTTCGATAATTCTGTTAACTTCTTCGATGTGCGGCATATCTTTCAGAATGGTCTTTCCTTTATTCAAAAGAGAGGCGCACAAAAGAACAACCGCTGAATTCTTTGAGGTCTTAACTCTAATTTTCCCAGAGAGTTTCCGTCCACCTTCAATCTGAAAGTTGACCGTATTATTACCGAGAGTGATGATGTCCCGTTTTAAAATCTGGCTGATCTTTGAAAGAATTTCAGTAGTAAAATTCTGCTCGCCTTTTTCCATGCGGGCTACCGCGCTCTGGCTCGTATGGAGAGCATCCGCCAGTTCTTTCTGGGTCACTCCCCGCTCCTCTCGAAGCTCCTGAATAAACTGCCCGATTTTAACAAGCTGGGTATCGCTGGTTTTGGTCATGCGAATATAATATATCATATGTGATATATTTCAAGTCTTGAGTTTCCCCCAGCAGAACCAAGTTACATTAAGCGAGTAGTGATGAAGCTGACCAGTTCCTTAATAGGAATACGTTCTTGAGTTCCCATGTCTCGGAAACGAACCGTGACATCCTGTTTCTCTAAACTATCGAAATCAACGGTAATACAGAATGGCGTACCAATCTCGTCCTGAGAGTAGTAACGCTTCCCAATATTTCCTCGGTCATCCCACATAACCGGGAAGTGCTTTTGAAGATCGGTGTAGATAGTTCGAGCAAAATCAATCAGTTCTGGTTTATTGGCTAAAAGCGGGAAGATAGCAGCTTTATACGGGGCAATCTTCGGAGGGAGCTTCAGGAAAACCCTCTCTCCATCCTCTTCATAGCTTGAAAGAAGAACAGCTAAAAGGGTGCGGTCAACGCCCCAGGTTGGCTCAATGACATGAGGAAGAAGTTCTTCGTTTGTTTCGGGATCACGATATTTCAGATTTTCTCCAGAAGCAGTTTCGTGATTCTTGAGATCAAAATCACCGCGGTATGCCAAGCCGTAGAGTTCCTTCTGACCAAACGGATAGTCGAACTCAAAATCCATAGTTCGTTTTGAATAATGAGCTCGCTCACCGTCCGGAATTTCTAATTCGTGAACCTTTGATTCGTCGATGCCAACAGCTTTTATCCATTCGTGCATAGATTTCCGCCAGGCCTCGAAATGAGTTTCCCACTCCCCTTCTCTTATAAAGTATTCAATTTCCATCTGCTCAAATTCGCGAGTGCGGAAAATAAAGTTTCCAGGGGTAATTTCGTTTCGAAAAGCTTTTCCGATCTGAGCAATACCAAACGGCAACCGTTTTCGGCTGGTCTGTAAGACATTCTTGAACTGTACAAACATCGCCTGAGCCGTTTCTGGGCGGAAATAGACGGTATTAGCTTCTTCCTCAGCAGGGCCAAGGAAGGTTTTGAGCATCATATTGAAGTTCTTCGGAGTCGTAAAATATCCTTTTTCTTTACAGTTTGGGCAAGCCGCCGAAAGATCGATATGATCAGCACGAAATCGTTCGTGACACTTCTTGCATTCGACAAGCGGGTCTGTAAATTCTGCCAAGTGGCCGCTCGCCTCCCAGACTTTTGAATTCATGATAAGGGCCGCTTCGATTCCTACCATGTCTTCACGGCTGTGCACGAACATCTTCCACCAGAGTTGCTTGATATTATTTCTTAGTTCCACCCCCAAAGGACCATAATCCCAGCTATTTGCTAAGCCACCATAAATTTCCGATCCCGGAAAAACAAAACCCCGGCGCTTTGCTAGGCTCACAATTTTTTCCATCAAGTTTGGTTCCGATTGTTTCATATATTAGGGTTGCACTGTTCGATCTAGATTACCGAGACTTTGATCATCTGGCAAGCTAGAAGGAACCGCTAAAACATTCATTCCAAACTCGCGGCCAGTAAAATCATCCATTGCTTCAATGGTGGTGGTTTTGAGAATTGTGGCGGTGTGACCAATATAAGGACTTGGTGGAGTTGTTTCTACCTGGAAAACCGCCTGAACTGGATCTCCGAGAGTTCCTTGCGTGGCTAACAGCTTACTGATCCTCCAAACGACCTGGCCACTAGCGGAATTATAGATAGGAGTAGTCTCGGTGTTACTGGTTGGTTTCCCAACAATTCGACTATAAGGCTCAAGGTACGAAGAAACTTCAATCCGACTCATATCAGTACCAGTATTTCTTAGAGTCCAGTACACAATATAGCGGGTTGTCTGGTTGGCTCGAGGCGGATAAGGACCAGAGGAAGCTATTTTACTAGCGGGGTCTTTATAGTAAACCTTCGATTGAAAATTAATGAGTCCGGCAACTTTTGTTTCGCTTTTAGCTAGAACCAAGGTTTTTTCTGAAGAAACATTGGGGATTGGGGTCGGTGATTCGGCACTACCGTTCACCTTGAGGATAAAGTTTTTATCACTTTGTCGCGCAATAGGAAACTGATTTTTTAAGGAAACCGTAAAGGTTAGACCCTGTGTTTCTCCGGGAATAAGTCTGAGGAGTGAGGGCGCGGTATTAGAGTTCCAGGTAATCGTATTATTTACCGCGTTAAAGAGTCCGTTACTGGTTACTGAGGAAAGATTGAAAAGGTCGCCTACGAGCGTTGCCTTTATCGTCAGATTCTCTAAGGAAACCTGAGTATTATTTTTAAGACTCACAACATATGAAACCTGCTCTCCGATTCGGGCAAAACCGCTATTGGTGCTTGGTCGAATAGTGAGGGCTAAAGGTGGAGCAGTAATACTGAAACTTCCTGTTTTTTCGCTTACCACATACTCTTCTGTTCCTTCGGTTCGACGAAGGCTTGCCGTCATATTAATAAACTCGCTTTCCTGACCAATTAAATTACCCGTTACAATCAATGTTTTTATCTCGCCACGTTTTAAGTCACTGATAGTCCAGGTGCTGGTGGCCGTGCTTGATTGATTGCTTGAGATAAGGGTGTAGTTTTTAGGCAAAGTAAGCACAAGACCGAGATCCTGAATGTTTTCATTCGTGCGGTTAGTAATAGTTATCTTGGTATCGAAATTTCCACCGCTTAAAATATTTTCAGGGGTGGTGAAATCTAAAGTAACCGCAGGAGGACCGATCAAAACTTCAACTGTTTTTGAGCGCTCGAACTGAGCGGTTGCTCCCGATTGAACATAGGAGAATCGAGCCTGGATTCGACTGACGCTTTCTGTTCCGGAGGCGGCGATCAGTTTGATTTCCCTTGATGTAATGCCTAGTTGTTCGATATCTCCTACTGCCTCTTCGTGAACTCTCTTACTTGGATTCTGGCCGGCAAAATTAATTTCCGGCGGCAAAAAAACAGATAACTTACCTTTTCTTAAAATTTCACTGCTGTCATTTTGTACTTTTATTTCAAAATCGAACGGCTGACCAAGAAGCACTTCACTCGGTGACGAAACACTGACGGTAGCACTCTCCGGAGCTTGGCCTACCAACTGCAGCATCAAAAACAGCGAGGCGGCAATTATGAGTATTGCTCCTCCGCCAATGACTAATGGCAGTACTGGAAAGGAAGTCTTAGGAGCTGTTTGTTTTTTAATCGGCTCCAGAACCGGTCGTGGCGATTCGCTTATTTCCTGATCTTCTGCCCATGGCGATTTGAAAAAGGGTTCCTCCATTTTACTCTATAGATATTATTGTAGCTTTTTCCGGAAAGTTGGCATAGCAGTCAGAGCACAAAAAATGTTGAGTGCGCGTATCAAAATAGCGCGGAGCTGTTCCACTACACTCTTCGCATGACGCTTCTTGTGGATCCCAACCAAGAATACGCAGTATTTTTTTCCACGACGGTGTTCCTGAAAGAAGGTGCCAGAGTTCAGGATCAGTATCGTTTTCACTAAGTAGATTGTTCAGGTGAAAAACATTAGAAAGCTGCCAGGCCAGATTCTTTTCTTTTAAGGCATCTACTATAGAAAGGTCGTTTTTTTCGATAAGACGAAGGGTGGCAAGGTTTCCTGGCTCGAGATGAGGTGAAAGTTTTGAGAGAATCTTCCGAGAGCTCACTGTTCGAGCCGTCATCTTCCCCAGTCCTCGACTAAAAAATGAGATCCGCTCATCGCACTCCCCTCGCACTTCTCGCCTCAGGATAATCGCTGGAGTTGTATACTCTCTCATACTTAGTATTACTTATTGAGAGCCTTTTTAATTTCCTCGCGCGCTACTTCACGATCGTCCCAAAGAAAAAACTTTCCGTGAGGCCCAACCATTGCCTGCTCGGATCCTTTTCCGGTAATTAAGATGAGACTGCCTGGTTCGGCTAGAAAAATCGCCTTAGCGATGGCCTGCCGTCGATCTTCTATAACAAAAAGGTTTGTTCCATCTTTCTTACCTGCTTCGAGCGCTCCAACTTCAACCTGATTCATAATTTCCCGAGGATTCTCGTCATAGGGATCTTCGTTTGTCACGATAACAACGGTGGCAAACTGAGCTGCCATCTTGCCTATGATTGGACGACGAGCCTTATCTCGCCCCCCGCCAGTGCCGCCGAGAACCTGAATAATTTTTTTATACCCGAACGGTCGAAGGGTATCATGAAGACTCTCCATAGCTCGCGGTTCAAAGGCGTAGTCCACGACAACGTCGTACTTTTGGCCTTCGTTCAGATATTCCAGCCGACCAGGGACGGGTGGCAGATTGCGCGTTGATTTCCCCAGGTCTTCCCATGAAATACTGAGCGCGTGTCCGACAGTAAGCGCCGCTGAAATATTCTTCAGATTATGCATTCCACGAACCGGCGCATAAAAAGATCGCCCCTCTATTTCCAGGCTAACACCCTCTTGATTCGCCTGAGGTTTTTCTATTTTAACAACCTGAATTCCTGAAAGATCCTTATTTTCAATAGTATAGGCATATTTTTTATCCACCTGAAAGTTTAAAAACTCTCCGGCGTACTGATCGTCGCCGTTTACGATAATTGTTTTCGGAATGCTTTCTTTCCTAATGTTTTTATTTTTACTTTTTGAAAGATAGTCGAAAAGTTTTAATTTTGCTTTCTTATAATTTTCAAACCCACCATGAGCCTCAATGTGCTCCGGGTAGAGATTCGTAAAAAGAAGCAAGTCATAATGAATGCCGCGATGGCGAGACTGTTCTATACCCTGCGAAGTAGTTTCAACTATGGCATAGCGACAACCAGCCCTCACCATTTTTCTCAGAAACTTCTGTGTTTGGAATCGTCCGAGCATAGTCATCTTCCGGTTGTTCATCTGAAATTCTTTGCCAACTCGAAAGGCAATAGTACTCAGAGAGCCGACGGCGTACCCCGCACCCTCTAGAAGGCTATGGAGAATAAAAACAGTTGTTGATTTCCCAGATGTACCGGTTACCCCGATTACTATCAGTTTTTCCGAGGGGTATCCATAAAACAGAGCTCCGAGCTGAGAGAGGGAAAGATGATACAAAAAAAGGAGTTTCTGAGGAGTAAATTTGAGAATACTGGCTTTAACGATTCCGATCATAAAGTGCGTTCATTATACCCCTTTTTGACTGTTTTTTCCACAGAAAATCTTTACCTTTACCCATATTATCCCCTTTCGTCTATTGACTCTATTCTACTATCAATAACAATTAAAATAGGTTTGAGATCGATCAGGATTCCGTTTGAGTAATATACACATAGGGAATCCAAAAGTATTTCGGTCTGATGGCCGCAATTGAGGCTCCCACCTAATTCACGCGCGGAACACCGTTTCGGGTCTCAAACCAAAAAGAAAATAGGATTTCCTTGAACTGCTAAAGCCCCTTTCGCGAGGGGTTTAGCTTTTTAATTAGCCTCTCTTACTTCCTCGTCGGGACTGATATCGAGACGCACAACATATGGTCCGATGAAATTAAAAAGTTCACTACCGAAGAAAACTAAATCTTCGGGCACATCTATCTCGGTAGTATTCGAAGCCTTTTCTTCTTGCAGTTTCTCAAGCCTCCATTTTAAATCTTCAAAGTCTTTCTGTACCCGATCTCGTACCTCTCCTTCCGGAAAGAGACCTGTGGCAAGTCCGCCCTCCACGATTCCTGTGAGATTATTAAACCAGCTGATGCGGTAGCGATTCTCATCTTTTTCTTGGGGTTGTACCGAACAAAAGCGACGGTGAA
>JBBUHS010000007.1:0-2215 GCA_038055675.1 Patescibacteria group bacterium
TGAAGTACAAATCCATCTGGATTAACTTCCTTCGTATTTTTTACATGGCCACCTTTGCAGAGGTCAACAAAATAGGGGATAGGGTTTAGGGGATAGGGTTTAGGGGATTGAGGAACACCACCAATGGCATACACGGTGAGGGTTTTATTTTCTTTTGTGAAATCTTTAATGAGATCCAGCTTAAACGGCTGAGTCTTGAACATTCTCTTTGCCATGACCGGCGTGATTTTCTTACCGCTCATCGAGAGGTTCATCTTGATATACTCCCGCATTGTTTTTTGAATTTCTTTCAAATCCTCAGGATTGAGAGGGCGGGGAAGTTTAAAATCGTAATAGAACCCGTTTTCGATCACAGGACCAATTCCTAGTTGCGCTTTCGGGAATTTTTTAAGGACTGCGGCGGCTAGAAGGTGGGCGAGAGAGTGGCGAATGGCGTCGTTTTTACTGGTATTTTCCTTTTGAGACATGGTTTGGATTATAGGCAAAAAGTCGGTTTTTTGAAAGGGTGTTTGAATAAAACGCCGCTTCATAAATGAAACGGCGGGCTAGAGGGGTTGACCGAAGCGATCGCGCATTGGGCAACCATCCCGATCTTCGTAGGAGCCGGAAGACTCATTCCACCGAAGTCCGTACGCTCGAGCAGCTCCCTGGTTCGCTACGCTGTCTGGTCCAGAATCAGGATCAAACTCGATTTTCCTTCGTCGGTGTATCAGTGGTTCGGTTGTGGCCCTCTCGCGACTGGCGTCTTGCCATCGCTGGATGCCAACAACATAATCCTCATAATCAGGTGTAATTGGAGGAGTGTTTACGACCACCTCTTTCATCAGCAACTTTGAATAGCTCATCCCAGCTTTTTTCTGACTTAAATCCAAAAGAGGACTCGGTCTTTACTTCGGCAATAATTTCCACGCCGCGGTACATGAACTTAATATATCAAAAGTTGATTGACGTAATTTTTTTAGAGACCTATGATGATCAGAGAACCCGACCTAAAAGGAGGTGGACATGTCCAGGGCTTCTCATAAGAGCAGTGATGTAAGTCGGCATCAAAGACCGGGAGGCGGTTTCAGCTCGGAAAAAGCCTTACTCTTGGCTGTTCTGAATGAAGCATTCACAGATCTTCGGAGGAGGAACAAGGAGGTACAAAAGGAGGCGGAGGCCTGGTTTACGAGTGATGCGCGGTACTGCACTTATGGGTGGTCTTTCGTGTACATCATGGAAATCTTCGGGATTGAGCCAGGTGTTGCCCGGGCCTGCATCTTGCAAACTCATCCTAAGTTTCGTCAAGCGGAGAAAATCCTTGCGAAACTTTCTTCTCAGGGAGAAGATCAAATCTCGCAAGAAGTTGCGAGTATTGACTTCGATGATGCCGAAAGGAGTTTTGAGGCGGAACTCGAAGAAGACGATGTTGCATAACCCCACAAGTGTCTCGGTATTACTGAGGCACTTTTTATTTGCACTCTTTCTGGTCATATTTTATACTGCCAGTTAGTTCCGGATTTCTTGACGATTCAAAACCGATAGGAGGGCCGATGAGGAAGCCCAGCAACCGGGCGTATGTAGTGGAAGTTGATCTGGATGATGTTCAGCCAATGGAAGGACAGCCTCGTATCCACTTCGACCCAGGCGAGATGGATGCTTTGGCTGAGAGCCTCGGTGTTTCCCAAGAGCAACCAATCATCATCTGTCAGAAGCCCGAGGTAACTCAGAAGCCCCACTACCAACTGAATGATGGTGAGCGGCGCTGGCGAGGGGCCCAAAAAGAGGGAATGCAAACCCTCTTGGCAATTGTTGTTCCCTGGGAAGACCCGGGAACACGGTTCGAGAAAGCTTTTCGAGCGAACCTCGGAGTGCCCCTCTCTCCATACGAAAAGATGCTGTCCTGTGTTCGCCTGAAGGAGTTTAAGGGCTACACGACTACTGAGCTTGCTCGCCGGACCTCTATCAAGCCCAGCACCGTTGTACTTTACTTGGGTATCGCAGCGGGCCTCCACCCGGATGTGTTGAAGATGATGAGCCCTGAGCGTCTGGCAAGCGATCGTCTTCGCCTTCTGGTGGCAAGAGAACTGAGCAAGTTGCAACACGAAGATCAGTTGCGGTTAGCGCCCGAAATGCTCGGAATGAATGAGCAGCGGGCACGAGCCCTAGTCAGGACGGATCACCGTCTTCGTGGAAACGTATGGTCTCCTTCCATTGGTTCTACGAAAGGACGGAA
>JBBUHS010000008.1:0-1086 GCA_038055675.1 Patescibacteria group bacterium
CACTAACTACTAAACCCTAACCACTACCCACATTTGTCGCACAATATTATCGATTGGGGTAAAATAATTATATGGCTGAGGTTGCAAAACTCCTTACTGACTATCTCGACTACCTCGAAATCGAGAAAAACCGCTCCCCTAAAACGCGGGAGAACTATGAGCGGTATCTCAAAGAGTTTCTGCGTTTCACGAACATCAAAACTTCACAACAAATAACTGAAGACGTGGTACGGAAGTTTCGTCTTGATCTGGCACACCGTCCTGCCACGCCAAAGCAGACACACGTAGGCGGGTCGACTGGCGCTCACGGTCAACCTATTAAAAAAATTACTCAGAACTACTATCTGATCGCCCTCCGGAACTTCCTCAAATTTTTAGCTAAGCGCGATATTAAAAGCTTGGCTCCGGAAAAGATCGAGCTGCCGAAAATCCCCGAAAGACAAATTGATATTATTGAGTACCGCGATCTTGAACGGCTTCTCGCCGCCCCACAGGAAACAGATATAAAAACGATGCGGGATAAAGCCATCTTGGAAACTCTTTTTTCGACTGGCCTCCGTCTCGCTGAGCTCTGCTCACTAAATCGTGATATTGATCTTGATCGAGGCGAGTTCACTATCCGGGGAAAAGGAAATAAGTTGCGCGTCGTCTTCTTGTCTCAAGGGGCACGAAACACTTTGAAGTTTTACTTGAAAATGCGGGGCGATATGGAGGAGGCAATGTTTGTGAGTTTCAGCAAAGCCACAAAGCCAAAGGTGACTGGACGTATCCAGCCGCGAGCGGTTGAGCGGTTAGTGGATTTCTGGGCAAGAAAAGCCGGGATCTCGAAACGACTTCACCCTCACCAGCTTCGTCATCTCTTTGCCACGGACCTTCTGATAAACGGCGCCGATCTTCGATCGGTGCAGTCCCTGCTTGGTCATGCCAATATTGCGACTACGCAAACATACACCCACTTAACCAATAAAGAGCTCAAGGATATTCATACCGCCTTCCACGGTAAAAGAAGAAAATAATCTCTGGCTCGAAAAATATTCTCATACCCCATATTGAGTGTTTCAACACGACCGAACTTCTTTACTTTAC
>JBBUHS010000009.1:0-5761 GCA_038055675.1 Patescibacteria group bacterium
CAATAATCCTCTTGGCATGGGCGCCGACCGTTGGGTAGTGACGGGTTTTCGCGATGCTTTTGAGTCCGCCGGACACAAGGCAGATTTTTTTACAGAGAAAGATAATCTTCGGGGAAAATTAGAAACGTTTCGCCCGGATATATTCATAACCAATATTGATATTTTTCGTCTTGATCCCAAGGCGGCCGATCATATCAAGGCAGCGAAGACCAAAGGACTCAAAGTTCTTTTTAATGCCGGAGAAAATTTTTTGGAACACGCTACCCGTTTCAGAAGCCTAACAACCGAAGGTATCGCGGATATGTTTTACACGACCTATGCCGATGAGGTCATGGCAGGATTTGAAGCGCTGGTCGGTCGACCGGCAATTTTGATTCCGCTTGCTGCGAACTCAAAGATTCACTTCCCGGTTTCACCCGATACACGCTACGCGGCCGATATCAGTTTTATCGGCGCCCGCCTGAAAACCAAAGAACATATTTTCCGAAATGTTCTTTTGCCGCTTCGTAAAAAATACCGAGTAGATATTTATGGTCCCGGCTGGACGACAAAAGACAAAATCCTTCGGGCCTTAAGCGGTTTTGGTCGCCGGACAAAGCTGTTTGGCTTGGCTGATTGGGCTAATCAGAAACGCATTTCCGTTCCTCTCGAACTGGAACGGGTGATTTATTCTTCATCTAAAATATGCCTCAATATACACGAGTACTACCCAGAGGGTCATTCGAAAAATCTTTCGAATGAACGGGAATTTAAAATCCCAGCTTGTGGTGGATTCCAGATTTCCGATGCTGTTCTCGGACTCGAACGTTTTTTTATTCCGGACAAGGAAATTGTCATTAGCAGAGACGCTTCCGAATTGATTTCTAAAATTGAGTACTATGTATCACACGACGCGGAGCGGGAGGCAGTTCGCAAAGCCGGAATAGAGCGAGCGGTTCGTTTCCACACCTACGATGCGCGAGTGGTTCAGATCATGGATATCTATAAAACGCTATGAAAATAATATATTCAGGAATTCAGGCGGAAAATTACAACGATAAACGGCGTAATAGTTTTGAGTACAATAATTTTTATCTGACCCTGAAACGGATGCTCGGAGTTGAGGTGATCGAGTATCCATACGATTCGATTCTGACTTTGGGCGTCAAACAATTTAATAAGAATCTCCTGGCACTTGTGGAAGCGGAAAAACCAGATCTTTTTTTCGCCTTTATGTTTACCGACGAACTGGATTTGCAAACATTAGACCAGATAAAAAAACATACCGTGAGCTTGGCATGGTTTGCCGACGACCACTGGCGACTCGATAATTACTCGCGGCACTACGCGCCGCACTTCACCTGGGCAGTGACCACCTGGTCAAAGGCGCCGGCTTGGTATGCTTCTTATGGAATCAGGAATATCATTCGTTCTCAGTGGGCCTGTAATCCGGAAGCATGGTATCCGATCGATATAAAAAAGGATATCGACGTTTCTTTTGTCGGCCAACGTAACTCCGCCCGTCAAAAAATAATTAAAATCCTCGATAAGCATGGCGTTGATGTTTGGGTTCGGGGCTGGGGGTGGCCGAATGGCAGACTGACTCAGAAAGAGGTTATTGAAAACTTTTCCCGTAGTCGTATCAATTTAAATTTCAGTACCCCACCTTCGCGCTGGCGAGCCCGTCTTTTGGCGCGAGTTTTCTTGCGACGCTCCATCGATAGGATCGTGCTTGATCTGCCGCACATCTTCGATAACATCCGCTCCTGGTATTCAATGGGCATACCTCAGATCAAGGCCCGGCCCTTTGAAATTCTGGCCTGCCGAGGATTTCTTATCTCGGGGTTTGCTGACGACATGGGCCAGTACTATAAAGATGGAAAAGAGATCGTGTATTATGATGGGACGATCGATGATTTAGTTGAAAAAATTCGCTACTATGAGTCACACGACGCGGAACGAGAAGCAATCGCCCAAGCCGGCTACGAGCGAACACTAAAAGAGCATACCTACGAACAACGCTTTCGAGATGTTTTTGAAAAGATTGGCTTAACCCCCTAACTCTATGAATCTATTAGTCTCGATTATTATTCCGGCTTTTAATGCCGCAGCCTATGTAAAAGAGGCAGTTGATTCAGCCCTTTCGCAGACCTATCCGGATACGGAAGTTATTGTGGTCGATGACGGATCAACTGATCGAACAGCGGAAATTATAAAGGAGTATTCCGGACGGCCTAATCTACGGTACATCTACCAAGAAAATCGCGGCCTGGCCGGAGCCCGAAACCGTGGCATCAAGGAGAGTCGAGGAGAGTTTATTGCACTCCTTGATGCGGATGATGCTTTTCATAAAGACAAGGTGAAAGAACAGGTTCAGGCTTTTGACGAACATCCCGAGTACGGCGTTTGTTACAGCGACCTCATTCATTTCTCGGATGCGACCCCGCGAGAGTTTTATCATCATCGATATCAATATCCGTCAGGAAAAGTATTCGAACCATTACTCCGCACTCAATTTATTAACCCACTCTCGGTGATGGTTCGTCGAAGTGTTTTTGAAAAGTTTGGAACTTTTGATGAGGCTCTTCGCCGTTCGGAGGATTGGGAGTTATGGCTTCGGTGGGCTCGGCAGGGAGTATTATTTTATTTCCTACCCAAACAGTTGGCTTACTATCGAATGAGATTGGAAGGCAATCTTTCTTCTCTTAAAAGCGAACCAGAGATGAAAGAGAAAAATCTTCTTATCTTCGGACGATTAGAAAAGGAACTGAGTCATGTTGAACGAGAACGATATAACTTTAAAGAGATTCTTAGTCTCTTGAGAAAAAAGTTGATGATTGCCTATCTCATGGTGGGGAGAAAGGATGCAGCAAAAAAGAGCGCCCAGGAAGACCATCGGTTGGGTTGGGCAGTTTTAATCGCGATCTTGCCAGCCGGGCTATGGAAGGTCATACTGAAGCAGATTCGAGTTGCAAAACACCGCCGGCTTCTAGAAAAAATAGAAAAACCTTCCATATGAAACCAAAGATATTAATTACTGGCGGAGCTGGATTCATCGGTTCGCATACTGCCGATCTTTTATCTAAGAAGGGTTACGCAATAAGAATTCTAGATTCTTTAACTCCGCCGGTTCACACCGGGAAGTGGCCGGAGTACGTAGAAAATAAGGGCTATGAACTGATACGCGGAGATGTTCGAGATAGAAAAACTCTTCAAGAAGCACTTCGAGGAGTAAGTTATATCTACCATCTGGCTGCCTATCAGGATCAGCGTCCTGACTTCAGCAAGTTCTTTTCCACAAATACAGTAAGCACTGCCTTGATCTACGAAATTATTCTCGAGAAGAAGTTGCCGATTAAGAAAATCGTTCTAGCTAGTTCTCAGTTTGTCTACGGTGACGGTGCCTATCGCTGTGCTGATCGAGGGAGCATCTTCTTCCCTGAACTTCGGCCAGAAAAATCGTTTCTCACAAAGAAATTCAACATTCTTTGCTCGCATGGTCGGTCAGCTACGTTCATTCCTTTTAGAGAGGATCAGCAGGTTACTCCGACAAACTCCTACGGACTCTCGAAAGAAGCCTTGGAGCGGCTCGCTCTCCGTTTTGGGAAAACATATAATATTCCGACCACCATTCTTCGTTATTCAATCGTTCAAGGGCCGCGTCAGTCGCCCCGTAATCTCTACTCCGGTGCCCTCCGCATCTTTGTCCTCCAAGCCTTGAAAGGGGAGCCTATCACTGTTCACGAAGACGGAAAACAGCTCAGGGACTTTATAAATATCAACGATGTGGTTCGAGCGAACGTGTTGATGTTAACCAACCGGGAGTCAAATTTTCAGATTTTTAATGTCGGTGGTGGTCGTCCGTATGAAGTGGGCTGGTTTGGTCAATTAGTCAAAAAGATTACGGGAACGTCGTCGCCAGTGGTTCTTTCTGGTTTTCGTCGAACCGATACGAGGAATGCGGTTTCTGATATTAACAAACTAAAGAAACTTGGCTGGAGTCCGCAGTATAATCCCGAAAAATCAGTGCGCGACTATCTTTCCTGGCTTCAGACGACCCCTTTTTTTCCAAAGAAGACACCTAAGGCTAAAAATACCCAAAGCAGTCGGAAGGTTCCAAGATTATCGAAAAGAGAAGCGACAAAAAGAGCCACTAAACTTCCCAAGAGGGCGAAGCGATAGAGTTGGTTTGGATTATCGGTCAATTTCGAGCTGAGGTTTTTGAAGGCTAGATAAAAAATAGCTATAAATCCTGCCAGTCCGAAGAAGCCACCAAGGACCATAATTTCGAGAAGTGTATTATGCGGTCCTTGAGGGCCATTCCCGATGTTCACTGGATCATACTCCACTCCTTGTCCCCACGGCTGTCTCATGAGTCGCTGGGAGTAGATGTGCCATAAAGTGAGTCGAGTGGGATCTTCGAGGCGGAAGAGTGGAGTCGGGAAAGTTGAAGGAACTACCGTGCGAGTTTTCTCTGGTGAGAGTTCTATTCCCGGGAGGAGGCGATGAATGACATCGCCCTTAGTAAGAGACGGAAGCAAGAGGGATCCGATAATGCCAGCGACTACCAGACTGCATACTGTAAGCAGAGCCGCTCGCCAATTATTTCTGATCCAGAAACCAAGAAGGATCAATGTGGCCAAGAAAAATCCGATCCAGCTGGCTCGGGTCTGCGTCCAAAGAAGAAAACAGAGGAGAAGTGTTGCTGCACCGAAAGACGGGACGAGCATAGCCTTCTTTTCTTTCCAAGCAGTAAAGATCAGTGTTGTTATAAAAAGGAGACTAACAATCAGATAGTAACTGACATTGGAAGGCCAGTTCTCAAAGAGCTGAAATCGGTCCATGCTCAAGGAAATAGAGTAGGGGAGAAGGAAAATAATAGAGTAAGCGAGAGTAGAAAGCTGAGCGAATAGTACTCGGGGCAAAAACTTTGGCTCAAGAAGGGTAAAGGTTCCGGCAAGAAGAAAAAGCATGATTACTTCAAAAATTCGAAATGCTTCAAGTATCCCTTCGCTCGAAGAAGGATGTCCGGTGATAATTCTGAGAATCGTTGCCAGAGCCACTCCTCCGGTTAAAAGTAAGATTGGCCAGAAAACAATCTTCAATTTTTTCAGTTGGTGCCTTTCTTTAACAATAAATGGAATGGCGAAGACAGCCGATATGAAAAATAAAATATCGCTCGCACGCTTGATCGGCCAGGGATAGGAATTATTTCGGATAATCAGGCCGACTACTCCGACTACGTAAAGCCACAAGGAGAAGTTCCAGAGGTGTCGAAAAGTCATTCCCTCATCCTACCACATTGACGCTTTGGGAGTAATATTTTAGAGTGAGGCAATGATTGTTGTCCGAGCACCTTTGCGCATCAGCTTTGTTGGAGGAGGAACTGATTTACCCAATTTTTACCGTCAGTACCCTGGTCGGGTAATCTCTTCGTCTATTGATAAGTATGTCTATGTGGTTGTGAATCGTACCCCGATGATCGACAAAGTTTCCGCTCGCTATTCGCTTTCGGAAACTGTTGACAAGCTTGATGACCTCCAGCATTCCCGGATTCGGGAAGCTCTGAGACACCTAGGAATCCATAAGGGAATCGAGATTGCCTCTTTTGCGAGTGTGCCGGCGAAGACAGGACTTGGTTCATCTTCAAGTTTTTCAGTAGCCCTTATGAAAGCCCTCCATGCCTTCCAAGGAAAGAAGCTTGATGCGCGTGAGGCTGCGGATGCCGCCGCTCATTTGGAAATCAATATTTTGAATGAACCGATTGGTCCGCAGGATCAGT
>JBBUHS010000010.1:0-4434 GCA_038055675.1 Patescibacteria group bacterium
CAGATCTGACTCATTCTTACTTTTTTTCCTAAAAGAAAGGTCATGATAAAAAAATCATCTTAAGAACACTGAGAATGTTCCTCATGTTTCAATACATCACTTGCGAGAAAATGTCCCTGACTTCTTACTTGAGATGAGAACCTGGGTTCTATGAAGAAGCGAGGAATTTACCTCCAGCCAATGTGTCCACCAGTGTATAGGAAACCCTCTCTTTTGTCCAGTCTTTATATTCTAATAGGCAGAGAGGCGGGATACTTGAAGTATTGACAAAATACACATATTAATTATAATATAACAAGCTATTGTTTCTGAATGAGACAACCTCATATGAGGACACCCATCACTCACGAGATTAAGGAGGCAAGCATGGAGATCTTAGTGCTAGGAGCAGTAGGTACTGCACTGTTCTGGGGCTGGGTTACAACACTCAACTGGTTGCTCACTTTGCTCTTCAACTGGAAGTGTCGCCAGTGCAACTCACGTGAGACATGGGACTGGTCCCGCTACGACGACATGAACAGCAAAGGCAAGTGGGCCACCTGGGTTCACTGCCGGAAATGTGATGCGGGATACCAAGCCACGGAGTGGAAACAGTTCTGGTTTCCCAAGCGGATTGCCCGCTGGGTGAATCAACTCCTTCGGTGGCCGCTTCAATGTCCCACCTGGTCGCCATTCTAGGGGCAGTCCCCCTCAGGTGCTCGGCGTTTGCCAACCGGCGAGCCGAGCACCTTTTTCACCCAAGCTTATAACTCAGTTGTGACTTTGGGTGAGATTAAATTAAAAAGCCACACATCTTGTGATGGTGACTTTAACGTTGCTTAGGACGAACTTTGAATATTCGGTACTGATATAATCCTTCTCCACCGTACCGACCGTCTGCATAACTCAAAGAAAGGATGCGGAACGGTAGATGATGGGCTGCAAACTCCCTGTTTTCGTTACCTGGATTGAACCAGTTCGTTCCAGAAATGTCCTGAAGTTCCTTTTGTGATGCCGGCTGATTCTGTCTTTGAATGAAAAAATCGATGACCTCCTTCGCTCTTTGTTTCCAAGGAAACCCTACGAGAAGGGATAGATCGGAAGGTTGCAGTTCATATTGTATTGCCTCTGGCCTAGCGTTCACAGGCCAATCGATATAGGGCCTTTCAGTAGACATAAGAGCTCCTCCTGCTGCAATCTTTTATATATGAACCCAATTAAGAAAACAAGCGTAAACCAAAAAAGAGAACTTCAAAGTTCTCTTTTTTGTGCTTTTACAGTTTTGTTGCGAATCCCTTTGATTCCAAAATAATCAGATACAAGGCTTGAGTGAGTACCGCACCGAGCTGTATTCAACATACAGCGAGGCTCGAAACGGAACTCATAACGCAGTATCTGATTTATTTTCGAATCAAAGAACTAGACCATTTTAATCTCAATATCCACCCCCGCAGGCAAATTGAGACTGGAAAGCGACTCGATAATCTTCGGACTGGGATTCAGAATATCCACCAAGCGCTTGTGTACTCGGAGCTCAAACTGTTCTCTGGAGTCCTTGTCCACGAAAGAAGATCGGTTCACCGTATACCGTTTGATTTCAGTCGGAAGCGGTACCGGACCAACCACCTTAGCGTCATGGCGCTCCGCCGTCTCGATAATCTGTCGAGCCGAATTATCGATCAGTTTGTGATCGTGTGCTCGAATTTTAATTCTCAGTTTTGTGGAAACGCCAGACTCTTTTTTCATGGTTACTTGCTGATTTTGGTAACAACACCAGCGCCCACAGTCTTACCACCCTCGCGGATAGCAAAGCGCTGTTTTTCTTCCAAGGCAACCGGCGAGATCAATTTAACATTGATCTTCACGGTGTCACCTGGCATGACCATCTCCATACCTTCCGGCAAGGTGATCTCACCAGTTACGTCAGTTGTTCGGATGTAGAACTGAGGCTTGTAGCCTTTGAAAAACGGCTTGTGTCGTCCTCCCTCCTCTTTGTTCAAGACATAAATTTCAGCTTCGAAATCGGTGTGGGGGGTAACGGTTCCAGGCTTAATAACAACCTGACCACGCTCCACGTCATCTTTCTTCAAACCGCGGATGAGGATACCGACGTTGTCGCCAGCCATACCGTCGTCGAGCAATTTGTTAAACATTTCAATACCAGTTACAACGGTCTTCTGAGCATCGCGCAAACCAACGATTTCTACTTCTTCGTTGACTTTAATACGACCGCGCTCGACACGTCCAGTAACAACAGTTCCACGTCCTTCGATAGAGAAGACATCTTCGATTGGCATCAAAAACGGCTTATCGGTCTCTCGAACTGGATCTGGGATATAGGTATCCAAGGCGTTGATGAGATCCAAGATCGGCTTGGCATCGGCATCATCAGCTGATTTGACATTCAAAGCCTTCAAAGCTGAACCACGGATAATCGGGACTTCGTCTCCTGGGAAGTCATTCTTTTTCAAAAGCTCCCGAATTTCAGACTCAACGAGGTCAATAAGCTCAGGATCACTTACCTGATCAACCTTGTTTAAGAAAACAACAATGGAAGGAACACCGACCTGGTGAGCCAAAAGAATGTGCTCACGAGTCTGCGGCATCGGACCATCAGTTGCCGCAACCACGAGAATAGCACCATCCATCTGGGCGGCACCAGTGATCATGTTTTTAATATAGTCAGCGTGACCTGGAGCATCTATATGCGCGTAGTGGCGCTTCCCGCTCTCATACTCCGAGTGGTGCAAGGCAATTGTGATACCACGAGCCCTTTCCTCTGGAGCATTGTCAATTTGATCGACCGACTCTGCTTTCTTCGCCCAGCCCTTTAAGTGAAGGACGTTTGTGATGGCCGCAGTCAAGGTCGTCTTTCCATGGTCAACATGACCGATAGTGCCGACATTCACGTGGGGCTTCGCACGATTAAACTTTTCTTTCTCTGCCATGTTTTATCGCTGTAGAGAGAAAATAAAGGCAATAAAAAACTGCCCCGTTTCCCACTTATTATTATTATTTTCGACCAAGAAATAATATATCGGATAGAGAAAATCGTCAAGCGGTTCCCCTATTCACGGATATCCACATTAAGACTGAACTGTACCGAGCGCCGTAATCATAAACAGAGAATTCCTGGTCGCAAGAACTCTCAGTGTAGTATAATAAAAGAAATGGAACAAAAAACGCTTTCTCTTCTCATTATCGTCGGGGTTGCGGCCGTTGTACTTATCTCTTTAGCACTTTCTTTCAACAAGGGACCGATTATAACCGAAATACCCCTGGGACAAGCTCCCACTTCGTCACCTAATTCTGCTTCGTCAGGAGAAACAACCAATAGTCAGAACGCCTTTGTAGAATAGCTGAGCTTTCCTTTTTGCCTACAATATATAGTATCTGAACAATCCGGCAAACTGCCGGATTGTTTTTCTTATTGACCTAGACCTTAAAGTAGCCTTCAAGAAGATGCTGTCGGGCGCGCTTCTCAATTTCATCAGATCCAAAGTAGGAAACAAATATCTTATTCCAAAGGGCCTCTTCGTGATGATAAATAAACTTCGTCATTTCCTTTTTCTGCACCAAGGACATAACGGTATCCACCAACTCAAAGCTAATTAAGATATCCACACCATTCTCATCCTTGAAGTAGCCTCCGACCCAGCCCAGATCTTCCCAGAACGCAATTTCCTCTTTTACTCCTCCCAATGCTTCAATAATTTTGGGTAAAATCGCTACCGCCTTCGCCCAGTGAAGAGCCTCGGGGTTTATATGAGCGGCACGAAGTCGCCAGTCATTCTCGTCATCTTTAGCTAAATAGCGCTGAACCACAAACCAAGTGGCCGGATCCTCCATAAGGTGACGCGTATCAAGCACATCACCACGAAGCAACGAAACAAAGTTCAGGGCAAATGTTTCCGGCTGGGTCGCAATCTTCCGAATCATATCGGCATAAAACGGGACTTCGTAAAGATAGTGGCCAATAAGAGTAATCATCCGTAAAATCTCTCCCGGAACGCCCATAGCAGTTGGAATGATGAAAACGACGCCCAACTCCTTCAGATGACTGATATTGTGATGCTTTTTAGCCACGAACTTCTGAGAAATCTCTCCCCACTTCTGGCTCAAAGCTCGAACGACAATGTCCCGCTCCTCAAAATCATTAGGAGTAAGATGCTCGTACTGTTTGAAAAAAGTATTGTTTAACCACTCATTTCCCTCAATAAAACGAAGGGAGCTATAAACCTCGAGGAGATCTTCCTTTGCGAGCATTTCCTCAGTTGTGCCATATCCCAGAAATCCCATCACCTGTCGGGGTGGTTCTTTTATAAGAAACTCTTTGGCTTTTTCTGGTTTCAAAAATAAGCCTTTCGGCGGATTAACAGCACCCTGGGCCAAAGTCGCAATTCTCTGACAGTCTTCAGTTTTCCGAGAATCCGGATTACCTAATACCTTAAAGAT
>JBBUHS010000011.1:0-2549 GCA_038055675.1 Patescibacteria group bacterium
CATTATCTTTCTGATAATGGCAGCCCTCCATCCACGGGCTTCCGCCCGTGGTTTTATGCGGGTAAGAAAAAAGCCCAGAACAGCATACGCCGTCTGGGCTTGAGAGAGAAGTTTGTGTTACAGGATTCTCTCATATCCTGCTTACTATTGTAACGGAACGCCACTGTCCTTGCCGGGATTCAGAGATAGGAGTAGACCGTTCCCGTTCCCTTCGACCATGGGCCGACGCCCATCCCACTTCTTAGTTCTTCAGTAGTTCATTAAATCTCTCCTTCAGCTTCTCCATCTTTGGATTGATCACCACCTGACAGTAGGCGGCTTCAGTATTTCTCAAATAATATTTTCGGTGATACTCCTCTGCTTCATAGAAAATATCGAGTGGCTTTATTTCTGTGACCACTTTCGGTCCCGATTCATTCAGTTTCTCAGTAAACTCTTCTGTTTCTTTTTTCTGATCTTCAGTTGTATAAAAAACTGCCGAACGGTACTGCGTTCCCACGTCTGATCCCTGCTGATTGAGCGTCGTGGGATTGTGCGTGGCAAAGAAAACCGTTAGCAAGTCTGAATAAGCAATTTTTTCTGAATCATATTCAATCCTAATCACTTCAGCATGACCAGTGGTTCCAGAAGAAACTGCTTCGTATGTTGGGTTTTTTGTTTCTCCTCCGGCATAACCCGGCATCACCGAGATCACCCCTTTCAGTTCACCGAAAACTGCCTCAGTGCACCAAAAGCATCCCCCACCGAATACCGCAATCTGATTTTTATTTTCCATTATTAGCCGAAGGTAAAAGCGTAAGCTTGAAGACCAGGGGAAGAGATGATGAGTTCTAAAAGATGTATTTCTGAGTTTTTGTCATCAATCAGACGATATAAACGATTCTCTTTAACGCGGACATAGCTCCTGCCATTTTTGAAAATAACATCGGAACCAGCTGAGGCGGTCGAAAGAGACTGCCCGTCACGAAGCACCTCTATCTCAATTTCACGATCGTTCGCCGAACCAGCCACCAGGTAGACTCCCTTGGCCTGGTAACGGTAGTTGATACGGTCTGAACCAACTTGACCACTTCCGACATCGGCCGAAGTCTCCGCATACTCCGGAGTCAGATTCCATTTCCCCATCAAATACAGTTTATTAGGGAGCACGACTCCAGACTCACTCAAAAACTCCGTTCCTAATTTCCCCGGGGTGCCGTTTCCAAAGTTTTCATTTCGAAGCGAACCGAAATAGGTTTCGGGGCTTGCACTTGAAACTGTCACGTCATTTACTAAAACAGTGCCAGAGAGAATGGTAGTCTGCATACCCAAAACTTTACTCCGCTCGTTCAAAGCCTCCTGTATTTTTTTCTCAGTTTCGTCATACGCCCCCTCTCCAATATGGTCGTAAATAATGAAACCATCGATATCGATTAAGTATTTCCTCGGCCAGAAACGGTTCTGGTACGCCGTCCAAGTTGAGTAGTCATTATCCAAAACTACTGGAAACTTAATTCCAATATCCTTGGTGGCCCGGGAAACATTATCGTAATTTTTCTCAAAATCAAACTCTGGCGTATGAATACCAACGATTTCTAATCCTTGATCCTTATACTTTTGATACCAGGCATTTAGATATGGCGTGGTTCTCTGGCAGTTGATACAGCTATAGGTCCAGAAATCAATAAGAATAACCTTCTTACCAACAATATCGGCCAGCTTGAAATCTGCCTGCCCATTCGGAAGATTAATGAATCCGTCGGGAGTAGAAATATCCTTGACCCTTCCGTACTTTTTCATTTTTTCCGAGATGCGATCTCCTCTGACTACCTTTGGTTTCTGGGGTTCTTCCGAGGTAGTAAGCGAAGAAGTCGTGGGTGAACTCGCCACCTCTCCCCGATTTTCAAGCACGGTTGAAATCGGAATTTCATTTTGGGAACCGGAAAAATCGCTTGTGAGTCTCACCTTCCCGGACTCAAGATAAACAATGCCTCCAATAGCAAAGACTAGGACAGAGGCGAGAATAATTGATTTATTGATCATTGGTTTGGGGTTTTATAGATGACGACCCAAGATATGCAAGGAATCCGGGAACAAGTGGTAGGACACACGGTGAGAGGAAGGAACCGAGTCCGGCCATAAAAGCGATAAAGAGACTGACGACGCTCAAAGAGGCGATGTCTCCACCCGCTGAGGTAACGAGTCCGAGACGATTCAAAAAATCAGACAAGAATTCGAGATTGGCCACTCGATTCAGCTGACCCACAAAGATCAAGACACCAAGGGCAATTAAGAAAGTACCGAACACCCGCTCAACCCAGATGAGCCACGGTGCCGCCCGTTGAATATAGACACCCGCCTTATCAGCAAAAAATCCGACAACAAGAAACGGAATACCAATACCGAATGTGTAGGCAGCTAACAGAAAGAAGGCACTCCCGGGAGTGGTGGCGGCGAGAGCGAGAATAGCACCCAACGCCGCCGAAACGCACGGTGTCCAACCAACCGCAAAGGCCGCTCCAAAACCAAACGAGGTGAGATGTCTTGATCTAAAGTTTGTTCTTACTGAG
>JBBUHS010000012.1:0-4784 GCA_038055675.1 Patescibacteria group bacterium
CTGTTGTTTGGTAATGAGTGTTGCTACCACACTGCCACTCCCAGCCGAATCAAATTTCTTAACGGTGACATTTGCGATAGTGCCGTCGAATGGCGCCCGAACATAATAATCATTCAGCTGATCTCGAGCATCAGCTAAAGCATTCTCTCGTTGCTTCACGGTGAGTTCAGCTGACTGTAAATCAAGGTCGTCTGTACCAGCTTTCAGCTTGTTGAGCGATTGAGTGCTTTCTATGATCGTTCGTTCAGCCTCCTGGATAGCCGATTTGTTGTTTTTAATCGCATTCACGGCACTCAGCAAGGTTCCGAGATGCCCATTGGTTTCCTGAGTAAAACTGTTGAGCTGTGTTAGGTGAGTGTCGGACAAAGTGTGAGGAGTACGATTCTTCTCAATTAACTTATCTTGGTAAAACTGTATGAGATTATTAGCGCTTTTGACTGCTTCGGCCAAATTTTTAGTTGTTTCGTAAGCTTCGGCAATAACTTCTTCAATAGTCGAAGAAGCGGAAAAACGACTCACTGATTTATAAGAAGCGAAAGCCGCATCATAATTTTTGCGTGCCAATTTATATTTTAAGTCCGCATCATCTCGATAGTCGTAGGCTCGATTATCATACTGAGCGGCGGCGTTTGTATAGTAATCGAGATTCCATTGAGAACTACCTAAGCTCGGACTACTTGAGTACAAAAGATCATAAACACTTGAAATAACATCGGGAAGATCAAGGAAGGCATTCGAAACGGCATTAAAACCATCGTCATAGGATTTTTTGAGATCTGTCTCGGAATCCAATTTTGAGTCCTTGGCACGCTCCAGAGAATTTTCCGCCTGAGTTATCGAAAGGACGTCTGCTGGTTTCTTTAGCTTAGCGAGTGACAGTTTGGCACTCTCGAGATTACTAACTGCGTCCCGAACTGCCTTTTGGGCCTCTCGGTCATCAAGGCGGAGAATAAGAGCTCCCGACTTCACCTGCTGACCCTCCGTAACCCCAACTGATAAAACGTCTCCGGAAACTTTAGGCTTAATGTCCACCTGACTTGAAGCTGAAACCTGACCACTCCCAGTCACCGAAACAATAATAGTGTTCTTTTCAGCAGCCGCCAGAACATACCGAGGCTCCCCAGAATCACTTGTCCAGGCACCCACCGCCCAATACCCAAAACCAAAAACGGCCATCACGATAAAAAACGAAATAAACTTCCTTCGCAAGATAAAGCGCTTCGTGCCATGCAGAGTTTTTGAAATTATACGCATGTTATGGTGTGTCCCAGATCAGATTTTCTTTTTTAATCATACCAGGCCAGGGATGGCTATGCCACTCATACAGCATACTACTCTTCTAACTATCTTTTTGATGCATCAAGAAAACGCACAGCCTTCTGATTTGTAAAAGCATTTTCTGAATTGAATCCTGTATTCATTCTTAAAAAAAAGGTACAATTAATAAAATATATGAGCTCCGCTGTCTGGACTATAAAAAGGGTGATGCCAGCCGTTGTGGCGATTGTTATCACCAAACATCTATCCGAACTCCAAAAAGAGATGCCTCACGAACTCGCCCATCTCTTTAAGGGCAAGAAAACAAAAAAACTCGATATTCCACCATCCCTCATTGATACCCACGGTATGGTAAAAATCGGCGGTGGCTCCGGATTTATTGTTAATAAAAACGGCCTCGTTGTTACCAATAAACACGTGATCAGTGACGCCTCGGCCGAGCGAACAGTAATTTTGAACGACAACCGAACTTTTCCCGCGGAAGTTATCTGTATTGATCCGATAAATGATATCGCCATTCTTAAGATCTCTGGCGACGGTCTGCCTGTGCTTGAGCTCGGCGATGCTCATCGCTTAGAACTCGGCGAACCCGTTCTCGCAATTGGAAACGCCCTCGGTCTTTTTAAAAACACTGTCTCTCAAGGTATCGTCTCCGGACTTTCTCGATCCATCGTTGCTGAAGGAGATGATGCCACGCCACCCCAAGAAATGCGCGGACTTATTCAAACTGACGCCGCCATCAACCTTGGAAACTCCGGCGGACCACTGGTTACAATCGATGGACGCGCGGTGGGCATCAATACCGCGACCGTCTCCGGCGCTGATGGAATTGGTTTTGCTATTCCGGTAAATCCCCTAAAACGAGACTTAGACGATTTGCGAAACTATGGCCGCATCCGCCGACCACTTCTCGGTGTTCGCTATATTACAATTGATAAACAGTATCAGGAAAAACTCAACTTACCAGCTTCCTCCGGAGCCTACGTTATTCAGGAAGGCAAAGAGGATGGCGTGGTGCCGGGCAGTCCGGCTGATCGCGCCGGTATTAAAGAGAAGGACATCATTACCGAATTCAATGGTCAGCCTATTTCTCGCGAAAGAACGGTTCAGGATCACCTCGCCGACTCTACGGCTGGCGAAATAGTAACTCTCACTATTCAACGGAAGAATCAAAAACTGAAACTGAAAGTGAAACTTACAGAAAGAAAGTAGTTTTAATACTCTTTCCAGTCAACCAAGTACCCATTCTTATCTAAAAGGAAAACTCTGTCGTGTCGCGAATTCAGGAAAGAAGTTCCCATCCAAACTCGCCACTCCGATTTCAAGAAACTTGGTTTGCCACGATAGGTATCGAAACAACCGCGAAAAGAAAAGTTTTCGAGATACTTACGACACCCTTCATCATAGTAAGGAAGTGGTGGATTTGATTTCGGCTCGCGACAACCACCTACCGCTCCTGGAACATAATCCTGACACTGGGCCGAGAAGTTCCGCAGTGTGGCTTTATCTGCTCCAGGACACTGTCGAGGAAGAGATGGGCTAAAGGTTCGATTATTATTTAAATATCCCGTACAGAGATTGAGACGAAAGTTTGCTCCCACTGGACTAATACCAGAATACATATTAACCGTTTCCCCTCTTCCTAAAAGAATATCACCGGGCTCGGCTAAACCAGTTGGATCATAGATATTAATAGCCTTCGGCACATACCAGCCTCCATTTTTTGCCTTAAAGTACCAGCCGGTAACATTTACTTTTTCTCCGCTTTGAAAAACCGCTTTTAATGAAAGTTGTTTGGAGCTAGCTGTTCCCATTTTTATTCGCCCGTAAAAATCAGAGAATCTTGCTGTTGGTGATCCCGCCGGCATAGGAGGAAGCGAAACTCCTGAAGGAGTAAAAGCGGTCCCTGTTCCACTAGGCAGACCCGAAACACCAGTTGTTCCTCCTGAACTACCCCCACTTTGACTTCCTCCGGTCTGACTTCCACCACTCGCGGTCGGGCTTCCCAAAGTTCCCTTAGGAGCGTTGTATTTCAAAACTGGATTTTGACCAAGAGAATTAAGAGGTACACCGAAATTTATTTTTCCAAAATTCAAGCCACCCAACTGACCGGACTGGACAAAAAATGCTCCGAGCGCAATGACCATGATAATAAGGAAGAGTGCGAAAATTTGATTCATCTGAAAAGTTTTCTATACAACAATATTAATCAGTCGATCCTGAACATAAATAATTTTACGAGGAGATTTCCCTTGAAGATGAACCTGGATCTTCTCTCGTCCTAAAACTACTTCTTCGACATCGGCCTGAGAACTACCGCGACCCACTTCCAAACTATCTCTCACTTTTCCATTAATCTGAATCACAATAGTGGCCATAGCTTCCTCGAGGTGAACTTTTTCATATGTTGGCCAGGAAGAGTGGTGGATAGATTTTTTCTCGCCCACCTTGCTCCACATCTCTTCGGTCATATAGGGAGCAAACGGAGCCAGGAGCTGAATAAAGATCCTCCAATCTTTCAAACTTACCTCTGCCCCCTCAATTTCATTTAGTGAAATCATGAGAGCACTAATAGCGGTATTATACCTTAAAAGTTCGATATCTTCGGCAACTTTCTTTACCGTCTTATGAATAGACTTTAAGGCCGCCGGACCGGTCTTCCGTGATTTACTTTCTATTACCTGCTCGCTCTTCCGCCACACTCGATCCAAAAAGCGAGTTACTCCGGAGATACCTTCGTCCCTGAAATCTCCACCTTGTTCAAAAGGAGCCAGAAACGCTAGATAAAGACGCATGGCGTCTGCCCCAAAAGCTTCAAAATACTCATCGGGATTCACCACATTGCCTTTTGATTTAGACATCTTAGCGCCGTCTTTTGTAATCAGTCCGTGTGCTCGGAATTTTGTAAACGGCTCTTCGAAAGGCAAAAGTTTCAGATCAGAAAAAACCATTGTTAGAAAACGCGAGTATAACAAGTGGAGCACGGCATGCTCCTGTCCACCAATATAGGTATCCACCGGCAACCACTCTTTCGTTATCTTTGGATCCCAAGCCGCCTTGTGGTAGTGAGCCGAAGGATAGCGCAGGAAGTACCAAGCGGAATCCAGGAAGGTGTCGGAAACGTCGGTTTCTCGACGAGCCATCGCGCCACACTTTGGACAACGTACCTTATAAAAAGAAGGTTGGGTAGCTAATGGTGACTCACCAGTCCCCTTCGGCTGGAAATCTTTCACGAACGGCAGTTTAACCGGCAACTGACTGTCTGGAACCGCATACCAACCTGGCATCTCTAACCGCTCTCCTTGCCCCGAATTCGCGCAAGGTTCACAGTATATCATCGGGATCGGCGGCCCCCAGTAACGCTGACGAGAAACCAACCAGTCACGTAACCGGAATCGCGTCTCCGCCTTACCGTCCAAAAACTTAATAACCTTTCCTTTGGCCTCGTGAGAGGATAGTCCGTCAAACTCTCTTGAGTTTACAAGCCAGCCTTCCACTTCGTATGG
>JBBUHS010000013.1:0-2359 GCA_038055675.1 Patescibacteria group bacterium
ACTCGACGCCTTGTGGATGTTGCTCAGGACACGATGATCCGTGAAGCCGACTGTAAGAGCAAAGAGGGTATTGAAATCTTCCGCGAAGATGGTGAAGATTTCGGTTACTCCTTTGGCAGTCGTTTGTTCTCCCGCGCCGCCTGGGAAGACATTAAGATTGGAAACAAAGTGATAACGAAGGCTAATGAGGTCATCACAAAGATGGCCGCTCTGGAGATCGAGAAATCGAAATTCACGAGCCTCAAGGTTCGTTCGCCGATCTACTGTAAAACTCTCTATGGTATCTGTGGAACTTGTTACGGTTTGAATCTTGCCGACAACCGTCCAGTTGAAGAAGGTCTGGCTGTCGGAGTTATCGCCGCTCAGTCTATTGGTGAACCAGGAACTCAGCTCACCATGCGTACGTTCCACGTTGGCGGTATTGCGGGACTCGACATCACGCACGGTCTGCCTCGTATTGAAGAGTTGTTTGAAGCTCGCGCTCCGAAAGGAAAAGCAATTCTTGCGATGGCCGACGGCGTTGTAGATAGCATTGAAACTAAGGGAAACCTTAAAATCTTAACCATCAGAGAGATTGGTGGTCGCCCTGCCAGGACTTCAAAGAGCGGAAAAGTAACTGCCAAGAAAGATAAGATCATCGAGTACAAGCTTCCAGCTCACACCATGGTATATGTGAAAGCAGGAGACACAACCGAGCGTGGTCAGCAGCTTTCTGAAGGACACTTGGATCTTCGCGAACTTCTGACTTTGAAGGGTGCCCATGAAGTTATCCGTTATATTACCCGTGAAGTTCATAAGATCTACCTGGCTGAAGGTGCTTCTATTCACAACAAACACATTGAGGTTATCATTCGTCAGATGTTCTCCCGCGTGAAGATCTCAAAGTCTGGCGATGCTGCCGACCTGATTCTTGGAGAAATTATCGAACGCTCGCGCTTCCTTGAGGTGAACCGCGAACTGAAGAAGCAGGGCGGAGAGATGGCTCAGGCCGAACAGCTTTTACTCGGTATCACTCGAGTCGCCCTCTCGACCGAAAGCTTCCTCTCCGCCGCTTCTTTCCAAGACACCCCGCGCGCCTTGGTCAAAGCCGCCGTTGAGGGTCGTATCGATAGTCTCCGCGGACTCAAAGAAAACGTCATTATTGGACGCCTCATTCCGACTGGATCGGTGGTTTCCGAAGAGCCCGTCTCCGAGGAGGGAATAGCTGTCGCCACTTCAACTGCGGAAACCGTCGAAGAAGAAGCCTAAGATTGACCAGGTAGTGAAAGTTCGATTATGGAGTGAAGTGCACTATCGAACTTCTACTACCTGGTTGACTTTCAAAGCCTCTTCTATTACCCTCTTACTACACAATCATGGATACTGAAGAAAACAAAAAGAATTACGAAATTAGCTTTCTTCTCAAAGAAGAGGCTGATTTGAAGGCTTTTTTGGAAACCCTGAAGCAGTATGAGGCTGAAATCTCCTTTGAGGGACCAGTCAAAAAGATTACTTTAGCTTACGAGATCCAGAAGCAAACCTCGGCCCTTTTTGGCTACGTTCGCTTCACTGCCCCCGCTGACCAGATTCCGGAACTGAACCACACACTCACTCTTCGTGGACCAGCCTTGCGATTTCTCATTGTGAACTTTGTTCCAGGACAGCTCCCATCTTCACAGGTTTCTACTTCTCAGATGGTTGTAAGCGAGCCCGCGACTTCAGTTCTCGTCTCGCAGTCGGAGCCGGTAGTCTCGGTTACTCACGCGCTTCCTTTGAGCAACGAGGACCTGGAGAAGAAAATTGAGGAGATATTAAAATAGGAATTAGGAGTTAGTAATTAGAATCTAGTCAAACGATGAACTTAAATAAAGTATTTATCTTAGGTAGGTTGACTGCTGACCCTCAGCTTCGAACGACTCCAGGAGGACAGTCAGTTACCACTTTTTCCTTAGCTACCAGCCGATTTTGGAAAGATAAGACCGGCAACCGCCAGGAGAAAACAGAGTATCACAATATTGTGGCGTGGGGCCGACAGGCGGAGATTGCTGGTCAGTATCTTACTCGCGGTGCTCTCGCATTTGTCGAAGGCAGAATGGAGACTCGTTCCTGGCAGGATAAGCAGGGATTGGAGCGGAAGACCACAGAAATTATCTGCGATATGTTACAGTTGGGGCCCCGACCGGCAGGTGGCGGAGAGGGAGGAGCGTTCCGGCCAAAAACCGATACCAACCCGGCCTCAGTGCCGCAGTCCGTTTCACAACAGCCAATGGTCGAGGAGATCCCAATCGTGGATCTTGAAGATGAGATGAAAGAAGAAGTTAAAGCAAGTGACATTCCTTTCTAAAATAGTATGATCCAGTGCTTTTTTTGTTCGCAAAAC
>JBBUHS010000014.1:0-535 GCA_038055675.1 Patescibacteria group bacterium
GATTGGACACCAGTTGGCATAGAAATAAAGAAGGATAGTCTTTCCAGAGGTCACTGCTTTTTCATAATCGGATTTATTAAAATCGAGCAGTGGTGCGGATGTGCCAGCCAAAACAGTTCCCAAGAAAGATACTCCTCTTTTTTCTTTCATTACTACATCATCCTTTTCCATCATCGCTCCATCTTCTTTACTATCCATAACTATCTGCTGAGAAGAAGTTTCCTGGGTCATTACACTACTATCTTTCTTCATCATAACGTTTCTCTCGTCGGGCTTTTTGTCTTCGGCTATGAAGTAATAAATCCCTCCCAAACCAACCGCCAGAATAACGGCAATCGCAATCTTTGCAGTAATTATATTCATAAGTTTATAAATTTTTAATAATTAAAACTTCTTCTTTCCATATATTAATCCAATGACCTTTCCTAAAATCATAACGACCAGCGCAGTGACCAACCACCGATCGAGTGTATGATTAAGCTCTTGAATCACTACACCGATAATCAAAACGCCCGAACCAGCAAGAAAAGCCAGA
>JBBUHS010000014.1:545-2096 GCA_038055675.1 Patescibacteria group bacterium
GGCAAAGAGTCGATGAAACTCCTCTCGCTCATCCCCTCTTTTCTCCCGCCAAATAAAAATAGTAAAAATAGAAAAAAGACTAACGAGACATAAAAGAATAGAAATGATCATCATATCGGGCATAATGATGTTCCAGGGATTAAAAATAACAAACAATAAACCAATCAGTATCAATGAAATAATTAGTTCTCCTCGTATTTCTTTCATGGTGATAAATGAAAAATATCTTCTACTGACTTTTTAAAAAATCGAGCGATTTTTAATGATAAAAAAACGGATGGAACATAATTGCCTTTCTCGATAGCGATAATTGTTTGACGAGAAACCCCAACCTTAGCCGCCAATTCTTCCTGAGTCATATTCATCCGCACTCGCATCTCATAGACCGTGTTAACAAGTTCATCTTTCACCCATTAAGTATAGAATGCGTACTTCAGTAATGTCAAGTAAACTTTACATTAGAAAAATAAGTACCTTCTTCGTGTATAATCATTACTATGCACCAGGAATCCAGGAAGAAACGCTCAACTCGGTATCTTAAATTCCTCGGGCCGGGAGTTATCACAGGAGCGGCCGATAACGACCCCTCAGGAATTGCCACCTATTCCCAAGCCGGTGCCCAGTTCGGCTACGGTCAACTATGGGTCAGTGTCTTTCTCTATCCTTTAATGACCGCTGTTCAAGAAGCGTCCGCTCGAATTGGTGCAGTGACCAGAAAGGGCATCGCGGCCGTTACCAAGGAACACTATCGAAAAGAAGTGCTCTACGGCTTAATTACCCTGCTTTTTGTAGCCAATACAATCAATATCGGTGCTGACATTGGGGCCATGGCCGCTTCCTTAGAGCTTATCGCGCCCATTCCTTTCACGGTTGGCACGCTAATCTTTGTGGCGATCATGCTTCTTTTTGAAATATTTATTCCCTATAAAAATTATGTCCGCGTCTTAAGGTGGCTTCTGGTCGTCATACTGGTCTATCCCCTGACTATGCTTCTCATAGAAGTACCTTGGACGGAAGTTTTGCGGGCTACCTTCTTTCCTCGACTTGAACTGACTCCCGAATTTCTCTTTATTTTTACTGCCATCGTGGGGACGACTATTTCTCCTTATATGTTCTTCTGGGAAGCCTCGGAGGAGATCGAGGAAGAGATACTGACTGGGGAAATACTGAAACCGAAGACGAGTAAAGGTTTTATCCGGAACATGCGTTGGGATACGGGAGTCGGAATGTTTTTCTCTCAGGTAGTCACCTGGTCAATCATTGTCGTTACGGGAACGGTGCTTCACAATCACGGCATCACAAACATTACGACTGCGGCCGATGCCGCCCAGGCCTTAGAACCACTCGTAAACACCTTCCCCGGCGCCGGCTACTGGGCGCAATTTATTTTTTCGATCGGTATTATCGGCCTGGGTTTAATTGCGGTGCCAATTCTTTCTGGCTCGGCCGCTTATACGATCGCCGAAGCATTCAAGTGGGATGAGGGATTGTATAAAAAACTTCGGGAGGCTCATGGTTTCTATGGAATCATCACCATTGCCACCCTGCTTG
>JBBUHS010000015.1:0-4449 GCA_038055675.1 Patescibacteria group bacterium
CCACGATAATGACTTGTTTTGGAACCCCAGCTGACGGAATGTCCCAAAATACCAAGCGCTCCCCAAGCCAATCAGGACGAGAAACACGACGATTCCAATGATTCGCTTTTTCATAACGGTCTCCTTTTTGTCTCTGTTTTCCATTGTGGTTAATGATTGCAAACCCCTCGCCTCTTTATATCTACTATACCCTCACAGGTCGTGGTTTACACCTTTTTGCTTCACACCATATGAAGTTTTCAAGGTACGTTTAACTATATTAAGCCTGTGGATAACTGTTGTCAACACTTGACAACAGTAAATCTGTGGATATTATTAGTAATAGCACATACCACTAAAGCCGAATGGCGGCCCAAACGGTATAATCAAAGGAGGGAAAGATGCTCGAAATGCTGAATCAGGGTTTGAGCGTGGTACGGCGACTGATGGTCGCTGGCACTTCCAAGTCGGAGGGAGAGTTCAAGAAGTCTTCCTTCTCGGCGAAAGGCTACTTCGGCGATTGCGTCGAGGTCAGCCTGGGAAAGATGGTCGTCATGCGGGATTCCAAGAACCCCACCGGCGGCACGCTCTCCTTCACGCAGTCCGAGTGGACGGCGTTCATCGCCGGATGCAAGGCGAGCGAATTCGACCTGAAGTAAACGGTTGGCCGATGTTTGGTGGGTACATCGTTAAAAAACCCATCATCTTCAATGACACAGAACTATAAACATTTAATAATTGCCTCATCCCTTTATTCGTTTGCGGTGGGATTTTTTAGTCCGTTTTGGATATTGTATTTATCAAGAAATGGGGCTAGTCAGTTTGGGTATTTAATAGGAGTTTCCCTACTAGCAACTGCTATATTTGCTTATCTTTCTGGTAAATATTCCGATAAGATTGGCCGAGTTCCAATACTTTCCGCTTCGTGGTTTTTAACTGCTGTTGTTATTTCTTTATACCCTTCAACCTACTTACCCTGGCATATCTACGCCCTTCAGATAGCAAGCGGGATTCTTATTGCCGTTCATCAAACTGCGGAAACCGCTCTCTTGGGAGACTTAACCCTTACAGAAACTCGTGGTTCTAAAGTAGGAACCTATCGGTCAATCACTTCTGTCTTCGTAGGAGGATCAGTTATTCTAGGTGGCTTACTAGCAGCTTACTTTCCAGTAGAAACTTTCTTTTACATTACCTCAGTATTACTGGTAGTTTCTTCAGCACTGATTCTTAGAATAAGACAAGGCCCCCCACAACATCGCTCATACGACAACGAGGCAGACTTGCACACCTCATAGTGAAGGGTGGTTATAGTTCTCATTTAACGTCTAACTACAAGAACTCCATTTTTTATGAAAAAATCTATTTTAAAAAAAATAAGGCTACCCGATAACTATCTCGTGCTTGATTTGGGGTGCGGAGATGGAAAAAACAGAAAGCTATTTAAATACTGGATAGGAATTGATCTCGTAGAAAAACCCCATGTCATGCAGAAAGACATACTGGATTACCTTAAGCATGATGAAAAGAAATATGATCTTATTATCAGCGAGTTTTCCCTGCAACAAAATAAGGATCGGGCAAATAAAATTACTGACCTTATTTACAAACACCCAAAACCAAACGGTTACTTCTATTTAGCCTCATTCAATGAGGAAACCGAAAACGGAAAATGGTTTTCTCCGGAAGAATATGATTCCATGATCCGCGGAACTCTTTTGTTTTTTGATCGTTATGAAATTATGGACCCTCCTCATGGCAGCCACAAAGAATCACACTCCCACAATATTACTGAATTACTGGTTAGGAAATTATCGTGATTCGCAATTTATTTTAAAACCCTATTGTGTCGAAATTATCTAAAATTATTATCACTGTAACCGGAGCTTTGATTTTGTCGATTATTTTATTAGCGGCTAGGACCATACTAGAAAAAGAGGCTGAGAACATCCGTCAATCACGACTGCTTAAAATTCCAGGCTTGGAAAAATTTATAGGAATAAAAATTGAAAATCAAAATTACATATCGATCCCCTCTACCATTCGGCCCAAACAACAAGAATTTTCAATGAAACCACAAGCTGATTATCAAGAAATTCTTAATTCAACCGCTACTTGGCAAACATACAAAAATGATTACTTTGGATTTATTTTTCAATATCCCGCTGAAATAACTTTAACACCGACACCGGAGCCAGAATTAGAATCAAAAAATAGACTAATCATAAGTGGAGGATTTTTATTTGAGCTACGAGTTGAAAAAGTAATAAACGGAAATGAACAGAACGAACTTCATTACGAAAAGGATTCCCACCTCGACACGGGTCTTGAAAATAAAAATTGCGCTGAACCATTCTTTGGGCGTACAGACATCCCAGCAATTCATACTAAATTCGGAGATGGTTTCGATCTGATGCTTATATACACCATTTTTACCAAAAAAAGCACTCTTAGTATAAGCTGGTGGGATGAAAACTCTGTTCGACCTACCTGGAACTACGATTCAGTAGAAAATTCATCGATAGCAATATCCAATGAGGCAAGTATTAAAAAAATTGCAGAGGAGATAGCAATACAAAAGTTAAGAATAAAAATATTAAAAACTCTAGTCTTTGATAACCCCGAAGATCAACCTATGAAAGGAATATGCCAAATATCTCCATAAGTAACCGGAATTGGAATAAGGCTTATAAAAATAAACATACTCCTTGGCGAGACAAGGAATTCTTGTGGCTCAACAAGAAACTGAGACTCGTTAAAAATAAGACAGCCTTGGACCTGGGCTGTGGAACTGGCGAAGCAAGTCATCTACTCTCAGCAAAGGGGTATAAAGTTACAGGAATCGATTTCTCAAAGGAAGCACTAAAAGAAGTTTCTAAAAAGATAAAAACGGTTTATTGGGATTTAGAGGGAGTTGGTCAATTAGGACTTGAAGAAGAATCTTATGACCTGATTTTGGACTCAAAAGTCTTGGCATTTATTAGAAATAAAAATCAGTACCTAAAAATAGTTTCTCATATTTTAAAAAAGAACGGTAAGTTTATTATTCAAGGATTTTTAAAAAATCCCAAGAAGCATATCTGTCTTATGCCCAAAGATCTACAACTAATAAGAAAATATTTTGAGATTACAAAGTCGCATATAATAATTGGCGAAAAGTCTGAGTGGTTTGTCTATATTCTTAAGAGACACTCTCTAAAACAACATAAACAGGATCTACCTACCGCAACTATTGACTCTAAATTAATAAGTGTTATAATGCTTTTCAGCAAGTGGCCAATGGGGGCCTTTTAGAGTAGGCGTGGGGAGGCAAGATGGCAGTCCTGGTAATTTCCAAGAGGACCGGCGAGAAGCGGGTGATCAAGGGAAGCGGGAGTGGCGAGGTCTGGGCTGGACCGAAGTTCAGTAAGATCACCGTCGGGCGCGGACTCGCCCCAATCATCACGACCATGATGCCCGAAGATACGGAGGTGGCAAGTCACATGCACGGCTACCGCCCCCGCTTCGCCGTCATGGGTACCAAGTAGACCCCAACAAACATTGCCTGACTACGCGAGACACATTGTCCGCGTAGTCAGGCCCCAACCTAAGTTCGTTACTCGTTAATGACTTTAGGTTCGGAAGTTTCTTTTTTCTCTAACTCTAAGCAAATAGAGTTGATACAGTACCGCTTTCCCCCTTTATCCGCCGGTCCGACCGCCTTGCCGAAAAAGCGAGGCAGGTCATCAAAGACATGGCCGAGATGAGTCCCGCAGGTTTTACAAACCACCTCGGTGCGACGCATGCCATACTCTTTATCCTCCCTTAGCTCCACGTGCCCTAGGTTCGCAGGTTCAGTGAAACTCGGCCAGCCGGTGCCAGAATCGAATTTTGTGTCTGATGAAAAAAGCTCGGTACCGCAGATGGCACACTTATACATTCCGGAAGAGTGTTCGTCCCAGTACTTTCCAGTAAAAGCTGGTTCAGTCCCCTTTCCTCGGGCCACACGATAGATTTCCGGATCCAACTCCTTCTTCCACTCTTCATTTGTTTTATTTATTTTGCTCATAATAATCGTAGAGGGCACCAACCGACATACCGTCTCCCAATATCTTGAGTTAAACACTCCACAAAAAGAAAGGCTGAGATCCAAACTACAAGAACTGCAATAAGCAATAGTAATTTTTTATAAGAGAAATAAACGGTTTTCTTTAAGAAAAATTTCCTATACGCATCCCACAAAAATGAAATAATCAAAAACAACCCAATCCATACAGAGATAGGCTGGACCCATAACACAATCAGCCATACCAGATTAAAATCCATTATCATAGATTAATTTTTATTTTTATGTTTTTTAATGATAGCTTCGGCCAGATGATCGGATACTTCGCTCATTGGTTTCTTTGATTTTTTAGACAAAGCGATGAGTGATGCCGTGGTCTTCTCGATACCTCCAACCTTTTTCTTTACCCAGGACTTTGGATGAGAACC
>JBBUHS010000016.1:0-1792 GCA_038055675.1 Patescibacteria group bacterium
CCTGCATCGCCCTTATTGCTCTTTTAATTCCAACTAAGATTCCTTTAAAAAATTGGCCGTTACAGGTCATTTTTTATTCCCTTGGATTATTTCTTTTTTCCGTCATCACTTCCATCTTCTTTTCATTTGATAGATATGAGTCCTTAAGAGAATTTTTTCTTTTAGGCGGGGCTCTCATTATTTTTATGAAAAGCTTTTCTCTTTTTGAATCTCCAAAAACATTGGATCGATTTTTCTGGTGGTTACTTGGTGGGACAGTTCTTTTCTCTCTTTATGGTCTTTATATTTTTATGGGTGCGGGGCCGCTATTTCGTCTTGGATCAGTTTTCTATCAGCAAAATGCTTTTGCTGGTTTTATGTTGCCATCCCTTTTCTTTGTGGTAGGAAACATGCTTTATGCTTCTACTATAAAGAAAAGGATTCTGTGGGCGACAGTCGGTATTTTCCTTTTCACTACCTTCTTTTTTACATTTGCCCGTGGCGCGGCCCTTGCATTGAGCGGCGCATTTTTGATTGTTAGCCTTTTGTTGCAATGGCCAGTTAGGCGTTGGCTTCGAGCGGCAAGTATTCTTATTGTTGTTGGTGGAGTAAGTGGCGTGTTCGTCTTGGGTCTTTTTAACGCTAAGATCACCTCCTCTCAGGGTTCCATAGGTTCCTTACCAAATACCCCAATTACTCATCCGTCTCAGATTTTTGAAGCAGAAACCAACGAAGATAATGGTATGACTGCCCGCTTTCGGTATCTCTACGACGCAGGTCGGATATTTGTACACCATCCGGTCACGGGAGTAGGGTGGGGAGCTTTTGGCGATGCGGCCACACGATACCGCGAAACTCTTAAAAACTATACTACCGATCCCCACAATATTATTGCCCGAGCTTTTGTGGAACTTGGTTTACTGGGGGGGCTTGCCCTGTTTTCTTTTCTCGTTGTGATGATCTTTATGATTTTTAAAATTCTTCGCTATTTTAGAAATTCAGATAGGGAGCTTATTGTTTTTGTAGTTTCTGGAAGTTTTCTCGCACTTTTCTTTCAGAACTTAGTAAATGCCGACTGGATGTTTCCTTCGAATCTCTTTTTATTCTGGATCATCGCAGGAATGGTGGTTTGGTTTTATAGTATTGCGACTGCCCTACCTATCGGGAAGCCCATCCTTCCATTTCAGGAACAATTTATCGTAGGATGGAGCTTCCTTGTTCTTGTCGTTGGATTTATCACAGTCATTGCACACACTTCCTTTACCAATGCTTCAGAGCGTGTCTTTGAAAGAGATATTGCTGGCGGACTTTTTGCTTACCAGACAGCAGTTCGTTTCAATCCTCTAAACCCTTTATATCGGAGAGATCTTGCCCTCTTGTATTTAGAGCTAGCTCCCAGGGCTTCTGATCCAAAAATGAGAAACAGATATTTAGCCGCTTCACTGACCGAGATTGAAAGCGGTCTTCGTATGAAACCGCACGACCCCTATCTTCTCTTTCTGCGTGGACGAGCACATATTTTAATGGGAGATATTAGAAGAGGAGAAGCTAGTTTACAACAGGCGCTCAGAGAAGACAGCCTCATGCTTCTTGTGGCATATCGTGATCTTTCGAATATTTATTTTCAGAAAAAAGAATACCAAGCGGTCGCGTCACTGATCCAACCTATTCTGGAGGTCTATTCTCGGGAAGCCTTTGGTTCTATTTTATGGATTAACCCATACAAAGAGGATGCGAAGAAAGATATTGCTGATTTATGGGTTCGTTTTGGTTTAGCAAAGATTGGTCTGAAAGATGAAGCTGGGGCTAAAGA
>JBBUHS010000017.1:0-5361 GCA_038055675.1 Patescibacteria group bacterium
AAAATCCTTAATCTGAGCGTAAGATCCGCTAAAACCAACTCGAAACACCAAAGTACCAACTGGTTTTATGAGTGCTCTATTCGATGGAATGATGGCTGAGCGATTTGGCTCTGGAGAAAGATTCTGCAAGGTGAGCCCGCTCAACCGAATTAGACCTTCAAGCTGCACTAAAGAGCTACTGAGATCTGGCCCTAAGGGCAAAGTTTCGGAAAGAGCTTTACGAAGATCTCCGGCACTTTCACCCGTGTATGTTTCAATCAGTTTCTTAACATTATTGACCGCCGGCTTCTGTTCGGCCAAGTATTTTTCCTTACCCTGTCTCCTCCCCTGAATTTCTTGGAGTTTCTTATAGGCCGGCTGGGTAAGCTCAAAATAAACCACAAAGGAACCCACAATAAACATCAGAGCCACCGCCATACTCACTAATCGTTTTGTACCTTGTTTCATATATTTATTGAGTAGTGGTTGAGGATGATGTGCTCGTAGCGGAAGGAGTCGTTGAAGAGCCTGCCGTAAGAGGAGCTTCTGGAATACCGCCCAAAGACCCATCATCCTCTACTACCGCATCTAGGCCCATCAGTGAGGAAGCAAAAAATTCCGGAGTCATCGTGAGCACCACGGAGAAATTCCAACTATTATTCTTCTGGTCGAGAGCCAACTGAGAAAGCTGAGAATTTTTCACCACTGGCTGAGATCTGAACCGATTCAACTGTTCGCCAAGGTTATTAATAGAACGGGCCTGCCCCGTCAGCGTCAGGGTACGGTTTCCTCCATTAAAAGCCAGGCTATTTAGCTGAACACTGACGTTGGTATTTTCTTCAAGCCAACTAAAAATCTTCGAGGTCATCATCTGTCGATTTAGGAGAGTACTCAAGTTCTCAAGCTGTGAGTAAAAAGAAATCAGTTCGTCCTGCTGGCGTTGTGGCACCTGCTTGCTAAACTCATCAATTTCGCGATCAATCCGAGTCATCTGATTTTCTAAAAATGGTCCGTAACCGTACTGAATACCAAGAAATATTGCTAAACTTAAAATGAAAAAAGTCGCGCTAAAAAGAAGAACGCGACTAGACCAGCCTGGAGTCCGGGCCGGAGCTCGGCTTAACTGATCAACAACTTTTGAAGGAAGAGCCATATAATAATTTAGATTTACGCCAGAGGATGATCAGATACAAGGCTTAACCGACTCGCCTCGCTGTAGCTTTGGTGAAGCGTGGCATCGCAATCGAACTGTGCTGGATTGCACAGTGAGGGCGAAGCGCAGGTTGTAACGAAGTAGGTGGTCATTTTCTGGCGTAAATCAAACAAGTTCTTTCATTCCTAATCCCAACGCCACGGTAAAGAGCGGATTCAGCTGGGATACGAGCGGCTCCATCAGTGGTGGATACTCGAAGCGAAGGAAAGGAGAGGCTTTCACCGTTGGTCGACCAATCTCTCGTTCAACGTATTTCTCAACTCCCAAGAGATTAGCTCCCCCGCCGGAAAGAATCACCCGTTCCATCGGCTTCACATTCGGAAACTGATTCTTATAGTTGAATTCATTCTTCTTGACATCTCCTATTATAGCATCTAAAAAGGGTAGCATTATTGTGGACAACTCATACTCGGCACCACTTCCCACCAAGCCTCTCTCCTTTTTTAACTCCTCAGCCCGACGCGGATTGATGTTTAGGCTGGAGGCCAGGGCCTGAGTAAGAGCCGCCCCGCCAAAATCACTCTGGCCATTAAATCGCAACTGCCCACCTTCATAAAAGGCAATATTCGTAGAACGACTACCAATATCAATAACCGCGGTCGGCGTTGGGTCATTCGCAATCAAAATTCTTCCCACACTTAAGCTTTCCAGTTCGAGCCATCGCAACTCCAGTCCGGCCATCTCGAATATCTTTTTGAACTTATTGATATGCTCCAGAGGAACCGAAAGAAGAAGAATCTGTTGGTGGCGGTACCCTTTGTCGTCCTCATACTCCCCAACCTTAATCCATTCCAAGCTCACCTCAGAAATAGGAAGTGGAATATACTGCTTGGCTTGGAAAGCAATTGAGGACTGCAGTTCTCCCGGAGTCATTTCCGGTAAATCTAAAACGGTCACGAAAGCGGCAAAAATTGGAAAGGAAGCGATCACATCCTTCGTCTGCGGTTTCATTTTCTGAACGATGGTCGTCAGAATCTCGGTCGCTTCCTGATCAAAAAGTTTTAAATTACTGGTCTGAATAGCCGAAGTCGGACGACCGATATACTTACTCTCTTCAGAAAAACCGTAGTTCACAACTGCTGGCATCTTCTTCCCTGGTTTTACCTCAACCACCTTCACTGAAGTTGTTCCAATGTCCACTCCCAAATAAGACGGAAAAACGCTCCGTTTAAAAGACTGATAGGCGGTTAGTGGATTGATCCAATCAAGCATCGTACGATTAGAGTATATCATAGAATAGAACACTTTTATGAGATTTTTTGATGCCATCATCAATACTCTTTTCCCACCCCGCTGTTTGGGATGCGGGAAAAATATTACAACTCAGTCGGAAGTACTTTGTTCCGCCTGCCGAAAAAAAATAATTCTTCCCGACACTCTTTTTTGTGGTTTCTGCGAAGCACGACTACCGCTTGGAAAAAAGATCTGTCACCTAGACACTCCCTATATACTCGGCAGTGTCGCACGGTACGAAGAGTCAGTGATTAAAAAGATGATCCTGGCACTCAAATTTCGTCGCTCGGAATTTGTAGGTCCCTTCCTAGGAAGCGTGCTGGCCGATTACATCGAAAATCTGAATCCGAGACCTGCGGTTTTCAAAAATGAGAATACTAGTATCATCCCCATACCCCTTAGTCGCGAACGACTCCGCGAACGAGGCTTTAATCAGGCATCTATTATTGCCAAAGCGTTTGCCGAAAAAACAAAACTTCCAATTCTTGAAAATGTTCTCACGCGAACTCGCAACACTCCTCCGCAAAGCCAATCGGAAAATAGAAAAGATCGTTTTCAGAATGTCGAAAATGCTTTTTCTCTTCAGCACACCGCAAATCTTGAGGGAAAGAGAGTTATCCTTATTGATGACGTCGTGACAACCGGTGCCACCCTCCGAAGCGCCAGTGAAACCTTAAAACAAAATGGAGTAAAAGAAATTATCGCCCTAACCATCGCCCGATAAAACAAGTCGTTGTGGTATAGTAACTATATGGAACATACTCCTATTTTCTGGAAGGCGCCGGAGTTTGAACACCACGAAAAAGAAGTACTGTGGTCGTGGATATCGATCATGTTTGCTGTTGTCATTCTGACCGTTGCAATCCTTGGAAAAAACTTTTTATTTGCTGTTTTCATAATCATCGCCGAGATGCTGATCCTCACCTGGGCTCATCGCGAACCTCGCGAAATTACCTTCGAAATAGACGAGAAAAATATTGTGATCGCTGGACAAGAAAAACATGCTTTGAAACTGCTTGATCACTTCGGCTTTGTTGACCTAGATGAAGAAGATGAATATATCGAACTGGGCCTGGCCTTCAATAAGTTCCGTCCGATGACCAGAATTCTTATCCCTCGCGAACTTCGAAAACCAGTGGAACAAAAATTAAAACTGTTTGGCCGAAGGGTAGATATGGAGCCAACCATTGTAGACACTCTTCAGCGCATTGTTCGTTTCTAAAAAATTGCCACCCTTTTAAAAATACGGTATAACTTATCATCGTTTCCGTTTGCCAGCTGACAACGGAAACGATCTGCCCTCGTCGTTCAACGGATAGGACGCGGGATTGCGAATCCCGTAATGCAGGTTCGATTCCTACCGAGGGCACAGAGAGAAAAGAAACTCAGTAGTTTTATGGAAAGTTAGAATGACCCGCTCCCAGAGCGGGTCATTCGTGTTTTAGGAAGTTGCCGGAAACGGCAACTTTGTTCGACTATTGGACCCAGGGAGAGAAGAATCGAACCTAGCCCCTAATAAAGGTCGGATGTGACTCATATAAAACAATGGAACCACGACTACCAGAGGAAGCGGTCGAACAGTTCCGCGCACTCATACGCGATGAGTTCGGAGTTGAGCTCGCCTACGCCGAAGCGGAACAGAGAGCGTGGGAGGTGTTGGATCTCTTCTGGCTGCTTCGGACAGGGGAAGGTTTGGAAACTGAACGCTCAGCATGAATACCACAGGGAATTAAGTCCATGGAGCATCGGTATCGGCCGTCTCTTTGTCCGGCTGTGCAACAAAATCAAAAGGAAAGATGCGGGGGGACATACCGCATGTTGCCATTCCCGTCACATCACCCCGTCTTTCCGTTCCGCCGTGAGACAGTACTCTCAGAGCAGCACACCCGAGGAAGGTCTTCGGACTTCCTCGATCCACAATCGCGGTGCGTAGACTGGTCGGTTGACCTACACACCCATGATGTGTATGCTTGAGAGATGATAAGGAGACACACCACCATGCACAAACGCCTGAACATCACGCTCCCCGAGAAAACGGTAGCCCTGTTAGATCGGCTCGCGGAGAAGGGCGATCGCAGTCGCTTGATTGATGAGGCGGTTCGCCGCCTGGCCACCGAGGTAGGGAAGGCCAACCTGCGACGCGAACTGAAGGCCGGCGCCCTGAAGCGGTCCGGGCGTGATCTCGCCGTGGCCGAAGAGTGGGCCGTCCTGACCGATGAACCATGGCTAAAACGACACTCCTGAAATCCCCCCGGCGCGGCGAGGTCTACCTCGTTGACTTCGATCCCACTCGGGGAGCGGAGATCAAGAAGACGCGCCCGGCTCTGATTCTCCAGAACGATATCGCGAACCGGTTCAGTGCGATCACGATTGTGGCCGCTATCACCTCACACGTGGAACCACCCTTCTATCCGACTGAAGTTATGATCCCCAAGGGAGAAGCTGGTCTCACCACTCATTCCGTCGTGCTCCTGAACCAGATCCGCTCGATCGACAAGCTGCGTCTTGTGAAGCGCCTCGGTACCGTGAAACCAGGCACCATGGCCAGGGTGGATAAGGCCCTCGTGATCAGTCTCGGACTGACTCCTATGTGAAGACCTCTGTTTCTCGAGGTCTTCTTTTTCCGTCTCAGAAGTTGCCGCTTCCGGCAACTCTACCTGTCTCGTCATAAGACGGCCTGGAGTTACTGTGGGGTTGGAGTGGCGTGAGATGTTTTATGCTCACGCTGCGGTCCGATCGGATTCCTTTTCTAAACCGAAGGACTCATCCGGATGCTTTCTGAACCACCTAATGAGGTGGTGAATCCCTTCTCGCCATTTTCCCTCCCAGGTTCGAACGTCTATTCTCCCTCCGCACCACGTAGGAAATTGCAAGTTTAAAGGGTTCGCCTCGCGGAGTTTATCCCGACGCAGGAGGGACTCGGCGACTAATTTGTA
>JBBUHS010000018.1:0-4998 GCA_038055675.1 Patescibacteria group bacterium
TAAAAACAAAAAAAGTGAAAATAGTAGCTACGTTAGGTCCCGCAAGCGACAGCTTAGAAATGATTGAGCGTTTGGCTCGTTCCGGCGTGAATGTTTTTCGTCTTAATTTTTCCCATAAAGAATGGGATTACTACGGACCACTTATTAACCGGATACGACAGGTAGAAAAGAAGATCGCCCGACCCATCGCTATTTTAGGGGATGTTCCCGGACCAAAAATTCGCATTGGTTTTGTGGGCGAGGGAGTTGAGCTTCGTTCCGGTAGCCGTATTCGAATCGTTGGTCATTCGGTAGTTGGTTCCAAGGAAATTATATCAGTTAATTTTCCTAATATTTTAAAATATATTAAGGAAGGAACGGAGATCTATCTCGGGGATGGAGTTATCAAGCTAGAGGCCGAAAGAACTGATCAGGACGGAGTCATTGCTCGAGTGACAGGAGGTGGGGCATTACGATCTCGAATGGGTTTTTCAGCTCAAGGAATGGCTCTCGATGCTTTTGCCTTGAATGCCCGTGATCGTTCCTTTATTCGACATTCGGTCGCGGCTCATTTAGACATGATTGGAATCTCTTTTGTTCAGACCAGGCAGGATATTATGCGGGTTCGAAAACTCCTACCGAAGAAAAACGCACCGATGATTGTTGCAAAAATTGAAACAGCTAAGGCCATCGAACACATTGAGGCAATTCTTGAAGCCTCTGATGCGCTGATGATTGCTCGAGGCGATCTTGGCTTTTCTATTCCACTCTCGCAACTACCCTACGTCCAAAAAGAGCTTATCGCCCTCTGTTTAAAGAAGGCAAAGCCAGTTATCACTGCCACGCAGATGCTTGAATCAATGATCCATAATCAGTTTCCTACTAGAGCGGAGGTGACCGATGTTGCAAACGCCATTCTCGACGGCACCGACGCAGTAATGCTTTCTGCAGAAACCGCTATTGGCAACTTCCCCGAGGAAACAGTAAAAACGATGACCCGCATTATCGAGGGAGGAATGATGAGAATTCCCGAACGAGATTTTGGTGATGAAAAAACCGTCGCCGATGCCGTTGCTGCTTCGGCTGTTCGAGTGGCTAAGCAGATAGGGGCACGACTCATTATTGTTTTTACCGAAACTGGCGCAACCGCTCGTCGTATTGCTCGTCATCGCGGCGCTCAACCAATCATTGCGCTTTCTCCTGAAGACAGGACTGTTCACAAGCTTGCTTTGAGTTGGGGTGTAAGGGCTTTAAAGACTAAAAGCACAAATAATATTGACCACCTTATTATTGAGGCAAAAAAGATCGCCCGAAAAAATCCAGTTCTCGAACTGAAGTCGGGAGAGAGCTTCGTCATTAGCGCTGGCTTACCCTTTGGCCAGAGCGGTGGAACTAACTTAGTTTTGATTGAAAAGGCCTAGTCTTCTCCGTGTTTAAAATCCTCAAAGAATCTAGTCGTTCGAATGCCCGCTTGGGAGTTATCGAAACTCCTCACGGAATCATTGAAACTCCCGCGTATACTATTGTCGGTACCCATGCTGAGGTCCGGTGCCTTACTCCATTAGATTTAGAAGCAACAAAAACACAGCTCATCATCGCTAATACGTATCATCTGTGGCGGGAGCTTGGGGATGAGGGTTTGGCGAGTTATCCTGGCCTTCATGAGGCTATGGGCTGGTCTCATCCGATTATGACCGATTCAGGAGGCTTTCAGGTTTTCAGTCTTGGTGTGGCCCGCGAACAGGGAATAGGGAAGGTGAAGAAACTGAACGAAACAGTAAACTGGCCAGGTGATAATCTGGTTCGGGTAACAGATTCCGGTGTTTATTTTATGGAGGACGGAGAGGAGCAGTATCTCGATGCCGAACTTTCTATGCGAATTCAGGAACAACTGGGAGCCGATATCATTGTCGCTTTTGATGAGCCAACCTCACCCCTTCATGATCATGAATACACCAAGCAATCCCTGATTCGAACACACCGCTGGGCAGAGCGATCGCTTGAGGCAAAAGTTTCCAAACAGCTTATCTATGGGGTCATCCAAGGCGGAGCTTTCCCAGATTTACGAAAAGAAAGTGCTGAGTTCATTGGTGCCCTACCCTTTGATGGCTTTGCAATCGGTGGCGCTTTCGGAGATTCATTTGGAAGCAAGAAGACTCAGATGCTTACTGAACTTGAAAGTTCTATTCCTTACTTACCAAAAGATCGACCTCGGCACCTTCTGGGAATCGGTCGGGTTGAGGATTTATTCCTCGGAGTTGAAGCTGGGATTGATACTTTTGATTGCGTTATTCCAACGAGAGAAGCAAGACACGGATCAGTGTGGACTCGGCAGGGACGATTCGATCTTAAAAAGTCTATTTTCGAAGACGACGATCGGCCACTCGATGAGGCCTGTGATTGTCCGGTTTGTCTGAGTGGAGATGTAAATCGTCACACACTCCGAAAATTGTTTAAAGATAAAAATCCTCGAGCGGGAGAGTTGGCTACTGTTCACAACGTTTATTTCTTTAATAATCTAATGGCTGAAATACGAGAGGCAATTAAAAATGACTCCTTAGGAGAACTGAAAAAACAGTATTTAGAAAAGGGGAATGAAACAGAACCTCTCTCGGAGTAAGGTAAAAAGTTTTCAGAAAAAAATATGGGATTTTTATGCTACGAATCGGCGTGATTTTCCATGGCGTCGTACGCAAGACCCCTACCGAATTTTTATCTCTGAGGTGATGTTGCAGCAAACCCAGAGCAAGCGAGTAAAAGAAAAATATAAAGAATTTCTCTTAGCTTTTCCAAGCTTTAAAAGTCTTGCCGCCACCACGCTTCCCGAAGTCCTTCGGGTTTGGCAGGGCCTTGGGTATAACCGGCGGGCCCGCTTTCTTTTAAAGTCGGCCCGGGAGGTAGCTCAAAATTATAAAGGACATCTACCGAAGAAAGAAGATGAGCTCGTAAAATTTCCTGGGATTGGTAAGGCAACAGCTGGATCGATTACAGCTTTTGCCTTCAACGTTCCATCCGTATTCATAGAAACAAATATTCGACGTGTTTTTATCCATGAGTTTTTCCGCGGGAAAAAAGATGTCTCCGATGAAGTGGTGAGGAAGCTGGTATCGATGACCCTATCAAAAGACAGACCTCGCGATTGGTATTATGCTCTGATGGATTACGGAGCGCGCCTTTCAAAAATACTACCTCAGAATCCAAATCGTCTCAGCCGTTACTACGCAAAACAAAGCGTTTTTAGTGGTTCGCGACGAGAAGCTCGCGGAGCAGTTCTGAGATTTCTTTTGAAAAATAAGTTGGGAAAAGAATCAAAAATTATTCAAGAAACAAGTTTGCTCGCAAAAAATATTCACGAAGCTATTTGGGGCCTAGAAAAGGAGGGGATTATAGAAATCAAGAAAGGATTGTATAAACTGCGGCAAGTATAGTACAAATGTCATATGACCCAAAAAACATCTTGGGAAAAATCAGCTGATTGGTATGATGATCTTCTGAACCAAGAAGACACCTATCAGCGCAAAGTAATTATGCCCCACCTCCAGAGGCTAATGGCTATTCAGAAGGGCGATACGATTCTTGACCTGGGTTGCGGCCAAGGTTTTTTTGCGAGCGAGTTTTCGAAAGCTGGCGCTAGGATTATTGGCGTAGATACTTCAAAAAAACTGGTTACCCTAGCCAAGAAAACCGTCCCGAAGGGTATTTTTTATGTTGGTTCGGCTCACGAACTCTCTTTTTTGAACAGTGACAGTTTTGAAAAAGTGGCTGTTATTATGGCTATTCAGAATATGGAGCAGGTCGGCAAAGTTTTTAAAGAGTGTTTTCGAGTTTTAAAGCCGGGAGGCTCGCTTTATCTCGTAATGAATCACCCTGCTTTTCGTGTTCCTCAGGGAAGTAATTGGGGCTGGGATGAAACAGAAAAAGTTCAGTACCGAAGAATTGATCATTACCTCAGCGAATCGAAGGTAAAAATTCAAATGCATCCAGGTGGTGATCCAGATGAATTCACGATTTCTTTCCATCGTCCGCTTCAGTTTTATTTCAAAACACTGCAGGCGACAGGACTTTTAGTTAAAAGAATGGAGGAATGGGAGTCACACAAAAAAAGCCATCCTGGCCCTCGAGCACGAGCCGAGGATCGCGCTCGGAAGGAGATCCCAATCTTTCTTTTTCTCGAAGCCGTAAAACCATAATATGAAAATCCATCGTTTTATTGGTTCCTTTGATTTGGATAAAAAAGAAATAGTTATTACAGATCCTGAAATAGTCCATCAGTTGCTTAAGGTCCTTCGATTTAAAAAAGGGGACATCTTTGTTCTTGCCGATGGCCAAGAAAAGGAGATGTTGGTTCGAGTAAAAAAAGTAACCGCTCTTGAAGTTGTGATTTCTAGAGAGAAGATGCTATCTCGAAATAAAGAAGTAACTCCTCAGGTGAGCCTTTATCTCGCTCTTTTGAAGAAAGAAAATTTTGAATGGGTAGCCCAGAAGGCAACAGAAATAGGTATATCAGAATTAATTCCCGTTCATACCGATCGAGTTGTAAAACAAAATATTAATGAGGAAAGAGTGAGAAAAATTATGAAAGAAGCTGCCGAACAGTCGGGCCAGGTGATCGTTCCAAAACTTCTTTCCCCAGTATCACTAAAAAGAGCATTAGAAGTGAGTTCTGGCTCAGGTAACAGTTGGTTTATGGACGAAACCGGAGTACCTACAGAGAAAATGATTAGTAAAACAAAAAGGGGGAGTCTGAGTCTTTTTATTGGGCCAGAGGGAGGATGGACTGAGGAAGAAAAGACAGGAGCAAAAAAGATGAAGGCTGAAATCGTTTCTCTTGGGGAAACCACCCTAAGAGCTGAAACAGCCGCTATTATTGCCGCCTATATTGCAAAGACTGCGGTGAACAAGAGTAAAAAAGCAGTTCGGTAATACTTATGAAAGAAGAAAGGTATTTAAAGAAGTATAGTTTTGATTTTCCAAACGAGCTCATTGCTCAAAAACCTGCCTCACCGAGAGATTCCGCTC
>JBBUHS010000019.1:0-3209 GCA_038055675.1 Patescibacteria group bacterium
ACCTGCTGAACAACTTTTTGTATCGGACCGTCAATCTTCACAGCATAGCCATTTCTCCACTTGGCCCGCCCAACAACTGGAAAGTTATCAACCACTTTTTCGTCACCTTCGAATACACCGTTACTATTCACATCAATCCAAGCTGAAAGATTATCTTTGGTCTCGACATTGAACGGAATGTAGAGGGTTCCTCGAGTGTCACTCCAGAGGACCAATTCAATCCTCTTTCCCAATGTTCCTGCCTGAGTTTTCATCCAAAATATAACCCCGACAACAATGACCACTATAAGCCCCAAGCCCAAGACGAGAGATTTGTTTTTCATATAGAAATACTAGCTCATTCGCCAAAAAGAGGAAACACGGCCATAAAAGGAAACTCTCCTATGCCTAATCCTCCAAGAATCCGCCGGACTGATGCTCCCAGAGTTTGGCATAAATTCCTTTCTCCCGAATTAATGCGTCGTGAGTGCCATCCTGAACAATCTTCCCTTGGTCGAGGACAATAATCCGATCTAAGTGCTTAATGGTCGAAAGGCGGTGAGCAATGACCAGTGCCGTTTTGTCTTTCATCAGCTCCCATAGTCCTTCCTGAATATATTTTTCTGATTCGGAATCGAGTGAGCTGGTCGCCTCGTCTAAAATCAGAATCGGCGCATTTTTGAGCAAAGCTCGGGCAATTGCCACTCGCTGCCGCTGTCCGCCAGAAAGCTTCACGCCGCGCTCACCAACCAAGGTGTCATATCCGTCTGGCAGTTTACGGATAAACTCATCAGCGTGAGCAATCTTCGCCGCCTGTACCACCTCTTTCTTCGTTGCCTTCGTACTGCCATAAGCAATGTTCTCAAAAAGTGAACGGTGAAAAAGAAGCGGTTCCTGCGGCACATAGCTAATCGCCTCGCGAATAGAAGCTTGAGTAACTTTTTTGAAGTCTTGACCATCAATCGTAATACTCCCCGACTGGACATCCACAAACCGTAACAGTAGTTTTGTTATTGTGGTTTTTCCTCCACCGCTCGGACCAACAAGTCCGATGCGCTGCTTACTCTGAATATCGAGGTCGAAATTCCGAAGAAACGGCTTACTATCATCGTGACTACCTTTGTATTTGAAATTTACCTTGTGAAACTGGATAGTCGCATCAGTCACCCTCATTGGTTTCGCCTGAGGAGCATCCTCAATAGCCGGGGTTTCGAGGAAAAGTTGGGTGAATTCTGATGCTTCGCTAATCGACGATTCGAAACTTCGGTAGACTCTGTTCACCTCCCACAAGACCCGAGTGGTCTGAGCATAGTAGGCAAAGATGATCATAATGGCACCAGCGTCCAAATGTAACTGTCCCGCAAAGAATACTGCCGCCGTCAGTCCACAAACATTCGCGGCAACGTACATCGGAGAAATAACACTATCAAATCTCTGGTTCTGGTAATCAGCCGCTCTCTTGAACTTGGAAACAAAGTCTTCCAGGTAACCCGCATAACCACGAAGTTCTTCCTTCTCCTGAGCAAAAGATTTCACCGCCAACATATTACTAATAGAATCAGAAAGTCTGCCCGCTGCTTTACTGCTCGCATCGTGTCGCAAAGCGACCAGATGAGAACGGAAACGAATAATCGGCAAAGCAATAATAATGGCAATCAAAATCCACACAATAAGAATGAGCGGAAGGATCGGCGAGTACTGCCACAAAACAACCATCGCAAAGATCATGGGGAAAAGGTTATTAAACACACTGAAACTTAGGGTATCAGTAAAAGTTTCAAAGCTTCGGGGAAAAGCTACGGCCTTCTTCGTGAGTGAGCCGACAAAATTATCAGAATAAAAATCATAGTCACGACCGGCGAGCCGCTCAAAAGCCTTCTCGGCAAGATTATAAAATGCCTTCGCTTCAAGCTTTATCAGAAAGTGCAGGCCAAGACGCCAAAGAACTTCCCCGATAAACCACGCGCCTCCAAAAGCTAAAAGATACGGCCAGACGAGATTGACCGAAATTGTCTTCTCGGCAACCAGGATATTAATCAGCTGACCAACCACCAGAGGCGGTACAAAGAAAATCAAAATTGAACCAAAGGCTGGCATCATAAAGGCCATAAACGTATACCACGGATAAGCCTTATACTGACTCGTATAATCGGTCAGTACCTGGCGCAGTGCGCGATTGGAAATAACTTCTTCAGCCATAAGGTTTTACTCTAGCGCAAGAATGAAAAACACGCGAATATATATAAATTTATCGTAAATAAAAAGTCCCGAATATAAATCCGAGACCGCGATCGCCAGCTAGACACCTCTTTAAGTTTTGTGATACTGTGATACATAGAAATCAGACCATCATAGAATCGAGGATGCATATATGACCCATCTGATTAAGGATATGTTCAAGGACGGTCCAGAAGCAGGTCTGAAAAAAATCCGCGAAGGCTACCCCGATGTTCTCGACGCCCGCTGCTCTCACTGTAACGGCCTCGTCTACTTCCCCTGCCCCGGCAAGTTCAAGACGGCCCCCTGCATCGGCTGTGGTCGGCACTACCGACTCGTTGTCACGATCGAGGAGATGGATAAACCCTCACCCTAAGGCCAGGCACCTGCCCGGTTTTTTTATTTTTCCACAACGGATACTGAGGTGGAGATAAATGAAGTTGAAATTCCCCAATAAAAAACCTCCATCGAAAAACCGCATGGAGGATTAACTACGTAACTTACGGGCGATCCCCTCAATCTCGTGAGCTTTCAGGGGAATCTTCTCCTGGGCAACCCTGAGGCGTTTCTTTGCTTCTTCGAGTGATATACCCGCTATTCGGGAGATGCTTTCTGCGGCACGCTGATCCAATTCTTCGTCAGTACTATCATTTTTCACAGCAACCTCATAGAAATTGGTACCTCGGTCAATATATACCAACTCAGAATCCTTGTAAAAGTGATTCAAATTTGCATGGAGGAGCTATTTTCCGTATTCTGTAGAAACACCTGGAAACCAGTCTGGACGAGGTGAAAACTAAATAGAGGTTTAATGGAGAGGTGGCCGAGTGGTTGAAGGCAGCATCCTGCTAAGATGTTAGGGGGGCAACTCCCTCGAGGGTTCGAATCCCTCCCTCTCCGCAATTTTTCGAAAAGGGTTTCTGAACGCAAATCAGTGTCGGCGCGAAGCGCCGTCTGTCCTGCATTCCCCCCACAAAATCCTGATTCTGCAAGGATTCGCCACGCTCCGCGTG
>JBBUHS010000020.1:0-4596 GCA_038055675.1 Patescibacteria group bacterium
TAGTATATGAGGGATAGTATCCTTTGATATCTTCCAGAGATTCGTACGTGCCCAAAAATCCTTCAGTAAACCGAGAAACTGCTTCCATTAAAACCAAGGCTGGTAACTCTCCGCCAGAAATAACATAGTCACCAATTGAAATCTCTTCATCGGCAATATGATCCGCAACTCGTTCGTCCACTCCTTCATACCGCCCACAGATCATAATCAACTGATTATATTTCGAGAGTCGCTTGGCCATTTTCTGATCAAGTTTTTCCCCTCTTGTTGAAAAAAGAATAACTCTTGATTTCTTCTTGTTTTTACTCCGTCCCTCTATCTTCGTGACCGCTTTCATAATCGGCTCAACCTTCAAAACCATTCCTGGGCCACCACCAAACGGCTTGTCATCAACTTTTTGATGTTTATCCGAAGTAAAATCACGAAGATTATGAACCATAACCTCAATAATCTTTTTCTCCTGCGCTCGCCTTACTAAAGACTCGTTTAGATAAGAGTCAAAAATATGAGGAAAAATGGTAATGATATCAAATCTCATCTAAGCGTCAGAGTCCTTCAAAGAGTCTCCGAGGGACTTACTAATCGCCTTCCTAAAGTCATCGATACTCAATGCTTCGGCTGGTACTTTAGATGTATTTTTTGGCCTACCAGAAGAAACTGGTTGAGCTGGCTCATTCTTGAGGTCCGAGAGAGAGATCGGCTGATTCGTTGGTTTCACAAAAGGCCTCTTTACCTCCTGGAGTTTCGGAAGTTCTCTGCGTGGTGACATAGGATTTGGATTGGAACGCTCGGCTGAGCCCCCTTCTTGGTGGACAAATTCTATCCCGAGAGCACTCAAGGCGGCCCGATCTTCTCGGTAGACTGGCTCTGTCCGTCGAAATTCTGGAGCAGGACGCGGTCCTCCCTTACTGCGATCACCACCATCAAACCGGGGAGGACGAGACTGATCGTGAGAAGGAGCCGCAATGCCACCCATCACACCGCTCCAATTAGAAATTTCTTGTTCTACTGTTTCTCGGGGACGGCCATACCGAGCCCGGGAAGCAGCAACAATTTCTTCCGGAGAAGATGACTTCACTTTGAAAGGAGGGAGTGTTGTCGCGGAAAAAGGCCGGCTGGTTACCCCATCCACCATGAGCTTCAAATAAATATGTCGATTGGGGAGACCAACCATATCCTGAGGAAGAAACTCGGGTTCGAATTCTTTTTCTAAAAACTCAGCGTCGCCTGCTCCCACGCGGAAAAGAATCATTGTTCCGACGTTTCCAAAGACTGCGTCGCGCACCTTCGTCGACGTATCGGTAATCAACTGGCCGGTATACTGGTGAGCGATCGTCAGATTCAAACGGTATTTGCGCGCTTCAGAAAGAATACCGGCAAAAGAATCGGTAGCAAAGTTTTGAAACTCATCGACATAGAGATAAAAGTCTAGGCGATCTTCCTCGGGAATACGGATGCGTTCCATAGCTGAAAGCTGAAGCTGAGTGATCATCATCGCGCCGAGAAGAGCGGCGTTGTCCTCCCCAATTCTTCCTTTTGAAACATTCACCAGGAATATCTTCGAAGTATTCATAATATCGAAGATACTAATAGTACTCTTAGCCTGACCAACCACGTTTCGAATCATGGCGGTTGAAAGAAACTGCCCCACCTTGTTCTGAATCGGAGCAATAGCTTCGTTTCTGAATTTGTCTTGCCACTGTTCGTATTCGTTGATCCAGAAGGCCTTTACCACCGGGTCTTTGATGCTCGCAACTACCTGCTGACGAAAATCTTTATCTACCAGTATTCGAGTAATACCCAAGAGTGTAGAGTTGGGCGTATCGAGGAGCGCCAGGATAGCATTATTCAGAATGTACTCCATACGAGCCGACCAGGTGTTGGCCCAAATCTTCGTAAAAATTCCCATAAGACCTGAGGCCACAAGGTGTTTATACTTTTCGCTAGGCAGTTCTAAGGGATTAAAACCAATAAAGAAGTCTGGGTCGGCGGGATTAAAGTAGATAACATCATCCTTTCTCTCGGCTGGAATCTTTTCCAAAAGTTCCTCCACGAACTCACCGTGAGGATCAATAACACAAACACCACTACCATTCACGATATCCTGAATAACCATATTCTTAATCAGTGTGGTTTTTCCGGTACCGGTCTTTCCCACCACATAAGTATGCTGACGGCGGTCTTTACGCTTAAAACCAAACAACCGATCTTGATTGCGGAAGTTGGTTCTGGCAAAGTAGACTACCTCTTTTTCTGGATTAATCTCCATACTAGGTAGTGAAAATTCGATTTGTTTTTTTCTGACTTTTTAACATATTTCACAAACCAGGCCGTGTTTTTTCATACAATCGAATTTCTACTACCTGGCATAATTCTCTCCTTATTATACTGTAAATTTAGTTAGGACACATCCGCCCCCGAGATCAGCGAGGAGTGAAACTCCTCCGGCCGGTAAGCATTAATTCTCATGGTTTCTATCTGAGGCAAAAGACCTTGACTCATTCTTTCCTTCAAATCCTTTTCGAGGAGGTCCTGGTCATACCCAAGACAGATCTGGTCCGGCTGATAGGTCTTTAAAACTTCATAAGAACCGAGGGTTTCATCCCCCAAAACAGACTCCTCGACATAATCCAGCTCTCCTACTTTCCGAAGCCGATCACTTTCGCTCTGAATGGCCTGCTTATTTTTAAGAGTGGAAACAGAACTATCCCGAGCCACAACGACAATAATTGAATCTCCGAAATCTTTTGCCGCTTTCAAAAAATGATGATGCCCGGGATGCAGTCCATCAAACACTCCGAAAACCAGCACTTTCTTTTTCATCATCAGATTATAGTATTTTGAATCAGTAAATGACCAGATTCTAGGCTTGATCGAGTATTGCAATCGACCCGCCTGACGGTAGGCAGGGGTGTATGGAAATATACATCGAGGGCGAAGCGGAGATCATAGTAAAGGAGATGGATACTTAATGATTCAAAATTAAAATTTACTGAGGAATCGGGTGAGTAAATTAATACTCGCTCCGGCTGCACCCTTAGCTAAGAACTCTCCATCAATAGTTGTCATTCGAGGAGCGATGTCGAGATGAATCCATTTTGGAACTTGTCCTGATTTATCCTGAGCAGAGTCGAAGGAGCCCGTCGAAGGACCCTTCACAAACTGCCAGAGAAAAACTGCGGCGGTAATAGCTCCCCCGTACCGAGTCTTTCCAACATTAGCTACGTCACCAAAAGTTCCTTTAATCTCCTCTTCATACTCTTCCCAAAGTGGCAAGGGCCAGACAAAGTCTCCAGTTTCCTCAGCAATCCTTCGAAATGGACCCTCGAGCTTAGGATCGGTCACAAAGATAGCTGAGGCTCGTGAGCCCAAGGCAACCGAAGCCGCACCCGTTAAAGTAGCAATATCAATAATCAGTTTTGGATCATAAAACTTTTGAGCATAAGCCAAACCATCAGCTAAAATGACTCTTCCTTCCGCATCCGTGTCCATAACTTCGATGGTCTTTCCGGACATTGTTTTTAAAACATCGCCAGGATGATAACTCGATCCGGATGGCATATTCTCCACCGCCGGCACAAGACCAACAATATTTTTCTTTACTTTGAGGCGGGCCAGGGTAGCAATTGTATGAATAACTGCGGCACCACCAGACATATCCATATGCATCTCATAGATAGAATTGCTGGGCTTCAGGTTTAAGCCTCCAGTATCAAAGGTTACTCCCTTGCCTACTAGCACCACTGGCTTTTCCTTCTTTTTTCCTTTCATATACTCCATCACGATAAATCGGGGTTTCTCGGAAGATCCTCGAGCTACACCCAGAACACCGCCCATACCAAGTTTCCTTATTGCAGGCTCTTCGAGGATCTTAACGGTAAAGCCAGATTCCTTTCCAGAATCAACTGCCGCTTTTGCTAAAATCGCAGGGGTCATATCACCTCCTGGGGTGTTTGATAGTGCTCTGGCCTTATTGATTTCTTCGCCGATTACTTTACCTCGCTTTAGGGCTGCGAGGAGATTGGCCGAAACCTTCTCACGAAAAACATATAATTTTTCTACCCTTGGAAATCCTTCCGGCGGAACCTCTTTGTAACTAGTGAAGTCAAAATTTGCGAGCTCAGCCTGAATGGCGATAAACTCTAAAACATTTTCCGGCTTCCATTTTTCATGACCAATTTCAAAATCCTCACTATCAATAGCGATGTTTTTAATCCCCTCACGCTTAGCTGTCTGAACTACCTGCCGAACAAAAAGGAAAGCTTTTCGATGACTCATGGCATTCCGCTTCACTTGTCCGATTATAATTGCGCGACGACCGGAAGGTAAAAGAAGGACATGGGTTCTGTTTTTGATAACTAGCTTCTCGGTTAGTGACTTCAGATACCCCTGGTCAATTTTTGGCAAGAAACTCCAAAAACTGTGGCGTTCCAACCGCTCCCCTTCATAAAGAAAAAGAGCGATTCCGACATCATTTTTCAAGGTTTTCACGAGTTCAATCGTCATAGTAATTGCTTATTTATGCCGGTATCGTATAATAATTTGGTCGCTTAGTCAAATCATTATTGCCTATCTCAAATGGAAGATTTTTTGCGG
>JBBUHS010000021.1:0-1129 GCA_038055675.1 Patescibacteria group bacterium
CGTTCGTTTTAAAAAGAAGATAATAAAAGGTCGCGAGTTGCTAAAATCGGGGTTCTTTGTTATTCTTTTTTGGCTATTTGGACACTCTAAAACCTATGGAATTAACAGCCCAGCTACGAGATCAACTGAATAAAGGCGGAAATCGGACCTCTCGCGAGGCTGGTTTGGTGCCGGCCGAGCTTTATGGCCATGGTTTGAAGAATCAGCACATCTCGGTGAATGCAAAGGAATTTACCAAGGCTTTCAAAGAGGCCGGCGAAAGCACCGTCCTTCAGTTAGTGATTGATAAAAAGAAGCATGCGGTGATGATCCACGACATTCAGAAAAACCCGCTCACCCAGGCTGTTCGGCACATTGATTTTTACGAAGTTCGCATGGATGAAAAAACGACTGTAAATATTCCACTTATCTTTATGGGTGAAGCTCCAGCCGTAAAAGAAAAAAAGGGAACTTTGAACAAAGCTTTGTCTGAACTTGAAGTTGAAGCCCTACCATCCGATTTGCCACACACGATCGAAGTGCCTCTCGCTTCGCTCATCGAAGTAGGTATGAGTATCCACGTTAAAGACCTAGCATTATCAACCAAAGTGAAGGCTTTGATTGATGCTGAGGCGGTTGTAGTTACCATTGTGCCTTTAACCGAAGAAGAGGTGGTGGTTGCCCCAGTCACTGTTGCTGATGTTCAGGTTGAATCCGAACTGAAGAAAGCAGAACGCGAAAAAGAAAAAGCCAGCAAAGAGGCTTAGTTCGACCTTTCTTTCTCCTTGTTTTATAATAAGACCTACGGGGACTATTTTCTTTTGATCTCCAGTTTGTTATGAGTCTTTACTCTCAAAAACCAAAAGTAATGAGGGATATCCAAACCTCTCCGGAAGACTACGCTCGCGCTTTGCCTTCGAAGGTGAATTTATTTACGGCAAAAACCGTTTATTTGCCACTGTCTCGGTATATGAAAGCGGCGATGGGAGGTGTTGCTTTTTTTATTTTTGTTTTAGGATCCGTTTCAGCTCCGACGCTTGCTACTACCACTCTGGGAAGCGCGCCGGTCTCTCGAGAAGAACGTGCTGTTCTGGAGGCAGAGCTTCGAGAGTTAGAAAAAGAAATCGGTCTCTATGAAGGACAGATAAGC
>JBBUHS010000022.1:0-5918 GCA_038055675.1 Patescibacteria group bacterium
GGTTGGAAAAATCTTATTCAGCTTTCCACTCGGGCTCATCTTGAGGGCTATTATTATAAACCACGTATTGATAAAGAAATTCTCCGTGAACACCGTGAGGGCCTCATTGTTCTTTCGGGTTGTTTGGGAGGAGAGATCGCCCAAGCTTTGCTTCTCGGGAAAAAAGATGAGGCAAAGCGGATTGCTCTTGAGTACCAGGAGATTATGGGTAAAGAAAATTATTTCTTGGAAATCCAGAAGCATATCAATATTCCTGAATCGGAAAAAATAGAACCCCTCCTCCTCCAGTTGGCTAAGGAAACTGGAATTCCTTTGGTGGCTACTCAGGATCTTCATTACCTCACCAAAGATGAAGCGGAATATCATGATATTCTTTTGGCAGTTCAGACTGGTAATACTCTGAGTGATACCAATCGCTTAACCATGAAAAATGAGGACTTTTCTATGACCTCACCCGAGGAGATAGCGGAAAAGTTTTCTTTCGTTCCTGAGGCCATAGTAAACACCCAGCGGATAGCCGACCGCTGTAATCTGGAGATTCCACTCGGTAGTGTTCTGCTCCCTCATTTTGAAAAGCCAGATGGGAAAACAGCAAACGCCTATCTTCGAGAACTGGTAAACGAACGAATTGGTGAGCGATTCACGAAAGAAGAACAAAATGCCGAAGTATTGGAACGTATCGAGTACGAACTTGGCGTTATTGAAAAAACCGGCTTCGCCGACTATTTCTTGATTGTTCAGGACCTCATCAACTGGGCCAAGGATCACGGTATTGCCGTCGGCCCTGGTCGAGGATCGGCCGCCGGCAGTTTGCTTTCCTATATTTTAAGAATCACGGATATCAATCCCCTGGCCTATGATCTTCTCTTTGAACGATTCCTGAACCCTGACCGCATCCAGATGCCCGATGTTGATATCGACTTTGCCGATACTCGTCGTGATGAGGTTTTGGCCTATGCGCGAGAAAAATATGGCAACGACCGTGTGGCTCAGATCATAACCTTTGGAACGATGGCGGCCCGGGCGGCTGTCCGTGATACTGGTCGTGCCATGGGACTCCCCTATGCTTTTTGTGATCAGGTGGCCAAGCTCATTCCCGGCACACCACATCTCGAACTCAAAACCGCTCTTGATGAGGTTATTGAACTCAAGGAACTCTATGACACAAGCGCTGATGCTAAAAAACTATTAGATGCGGCTCTCCATCTTGAAGGCGTGGCCCGTCATGCTTCTGTTCACGCCTGTGGCACCGTGATTTCAAAAGATCCATTAGTGAATCACGTACCTCTTCAGTTTGCGCCACAAGATAAGACAAGTATCATCACTCAGTTTGAAATGCACACAATCGAAGATCTCGGACTTCTTAAGATCGACTTTCTTGGTCTTCGGAACCTTTCAACTATTCAGGATACTATTCGTCTCGTTCGAGAAGCCAAAGGAGAAATGATTAATGTGTCTAAGCTTCCCCTGGACGACGCGCCCACCTTCGCGCTTCTTCAGGCCGGAGAAACAACCGGCGTTTTCCAGTTTGAATCGAGCGGAATGCGGCGGTATATGAAAGAAATGAAACCAACGATGCTTGAGGATTTGATCGCTTTAGTAGCGCTCTTTCGCCCAGGCCCAATGGAACTGATTCCAACTTTTATTAACCGCAAGGAAGGAAGAGAAAAAAGCACCTACCTCCATCCGAAGCTCGAACCAATCCTCAGTAAGACCTATGGCATCGGCGTCTATCAGGAACAGATGATGCGAATTGCCCGCGACCTAGCCGGCTTTACCTTGGCTGAAGCTGACACCCTCCGCAAAGCTATCGGTAAAAAAATCAAATCACTCCTTGACGAACAGAAGGAGAAACTTATTTCTGGAATGATTAAAAACGATATTCCGGAAAAAATAGCGAAAGCCATCTGGGAACTCTTCCCTCCTTTTGCTCGCTACGGTTTTAACAAAAGCCATGCCGCCTGTTATGCCCTGATTGGGTATCAGACCGCCTACCTGAAGACTCATTACCCGCTCGAGTTTATGGCCAGCCTCTTGAACGCTGAAATGAGCGATATTGAAAGAATTTCTTTTTTAATCCAAGAGGCCAAGGAGCAAAAAATTAGTATCCTGCCTCCCGACATCAATCGCAGTTTTGTGACCTTCACTCCAGAAGAAGGAGATGGCCTCGCAATTCGATTTGGTCTCCTGGCCATCAAGAACGTAGGGAGCGCCATTGTTGAAAATATTATCGAAGAACGAAGTCGGGGTGGAACATTTAAAGATCTGACCGATCTCGTGAAACGAGTCCAGCATAAAGACCTGAATAAAAAATCTCTAGAGAGCTTGGCTAAAAGCGGTGCGCTTGAATCGCTCGGCGCGACGCGTCACGAGGTTATCGAAAACATTGAAGAAATTTTAAAATTCAGCACCTTAGTGAGGCGGGCAGCAGCCGAGTCGGCCAGTTCTCTTTTTGGTTCAAATCATACTTCAAGTCCTTCACTTGTTTTAAAGGCGTTAACCACCCCTCCCAATGAGCAAGATAAACTTGTCTGGGAAAAGGAACTCTTAGGATTTTTTCTTTCTGATCATCCCCTCAACCGTTTTACAGCCAAGATGAAAGAATGGCAAAGTACTCCTATCGATCAGGCTCGCGAACCGAAAAATGATGGTCACACCATTAAGATCCTGGCTCTCGTTTCACGAATTCAGAAAATTGTAACTAAAAATGGCCAGCCCATGATCTTTGCCCACATCGAAGACTTTTCTCCAAAGCCCCTCGAAGTTGTGGTCTTCAACGACATCCTCACTAAAACCAACCAGGTCTGGCAGGAAAGTAATGTTGTTTACCTGAAAGGGAAAATCTCGTGGCGAAATGGCGAACCAAAAATGATTTGCGAAAACGCCGTAACTCTCAGTTAGGAACCCGAAGATCCGTCTTTGTAATAGACTCTATTCTCTACCCTAAAATCAATATACTGAATATTCGCGACTCCTTTCTCGCCAATCAGTGATCTAATGACCTCGGCAGTATAACCACCAGGAAACTTTAAGCTGAAGTAAAAAATCGGCCCACCAACCACCCGAACTTCGATGGTATCCGGAGCATCTTCTCGAATGGACCAGCCGTAGACTGGTAGATTCAAGTTTTTCACAACATTAAAAACAGAAAGGGCGTTTACTAATTTTTCTGAAGAATAGAGGCGCTCTCCCAGTTTCACCGATTCTCTTCCATAGTCATCCACCCGAAGAATAAGCACCCCTTCGGGAAAGAAGGCATCCTCAAAAAAGAATCCGTCCTTATCAAACCAAACGCACTGAGGCAGTTCTTTTTTTCGGGCACAAAGAGTTCCAAAAAATTGATACTCCTCAACCATCACTAAAAGCTTACGACTCCACAGGTCGCGAGAGAAAGAGATGTTTCGGATATTGTGAATGCGACTGGCTTGCTCAGTACTAACCTTCTTCGGCCAGGATAGGAAGTGATTCGGCCCAAAAATTCCCCCAAAAAAACTAGGCGTGATGATTTTCTCCTGGATTAAGGCTGTCACCTCGACATCAGTCATTCGAGTATTCCCGGTAACTTCAAACTTCTGAAAACGCATGAGGTCGGAGTAAATCACTACCCACCAAAGAGCAGAAATAATAATAACGAGAAAAACAACTCCGAAAATCAAAAAAAACTTGCGGCGGTGACGGCGTGCTTCGGTGTGAAGATCGGTGACCCGAGGAGGTAGTTTTTCGCGAGGATTCGCCGGAGACATACCAGGTAGTAGAAATTTGATTAGTGTTAAAAATGACTTTGATCGACTTTATCGAAAACGTACAAAATTCTCTTCCCAGATAATGACCATTCAATCGGTATTATCGAATTTTCACTACCTGGCATATCATCATCTTACTCGCACCACCTCATATTAAGAAGTGATGAATCCTCCACAAGAGAAAATCCGACTCAAAGCCCGCGACGAATCCGTCGAAACTTTTCAACAAAGTAGACTAGCCAGTACCGAAAGGATAATGAAAAATCCTGAGCGTGTAGGTATTCCTCCTCAAATCCACCGAAACCAGTCTTAAAGAGAGACAGTCCGGCCCAAGGATGCTTCTTTCCATCGGGTCGGACAATACCCCAGAAATTATAAAGTGTAAGACCGCGAGCCCGAGCGGCCTGAATCACCCGCCACTGAAGAAGATAGGAGCCTGGAATATGGCTGTAGGTCTGGTCTGAAGCACCGTGATGATAAAAAGCAGACTGACCATAAAACACAATCATCGCCGCTCCAATAACATTGCCCTCATGTTCGGCTAGAAATATTTTTATCTGACGGTCATTCTTAAAAACTTCAAGTTCGTTCTTAAAAAAATCATCCTTGAAGGGCCTGAAGCTTTGCCGATCAACGGTGGTCCGGTAAACCTTTAAAAATGCCGCGAGATCATCTTCGCTATCCCCCTCTCGAATAACTACTCCTTCTTTTTCGGCTTTTCTAATAAGGTAACGGGTGGTTTTTCTCATCTCCTTTATTAAGACCTCCTCGTCTTTCCGAATATCTAAAAGCCAGGCCAGTTCTGGATGCATGAGGTGAACCGGAGCGTCTCGGAAACCCAGTCGGCGGAAAAGAAATCTGTATTTTTCTGTTTTTTCCAAAAGAGCGCTGAGACGAATAAAGGCAACACCCCGTTTTTTTCCGTGCTCTTTTAAAAATTCAAGAAGCGTTGGTAAGACCGAGCTCGGCTCGACGGCCAGTTTCAAAATTGGTCCATGGGGAACAAAAAGAAAAGCGCCGCGACGAGCCTTGATGTGAAGAATTAATGTAACGGCCAGAAGAACGCTTCCATCATAAACACCAACACGGAGGACAGTGGTGCCGAGCCGTTCCTGCAGATCACCCCAGTTCCACGAGGGCAAAAAAGAATGTGGCTCAGTCTGGATTAAAAAATCTTCCCACTCGGTTTTTGAGGATATTTCTCGGACAGTCATTGTATTGATTCTAAGTATGACTCAACAACATGAATAACTCTGCCCGCTGAACCAAAAGAAATATGGATATCGGTCGGAAGATTGACTGAAGCCTTGGCCACCTCCTCAGCTACCGGACAACTCTCCCTCTGATACTGAATAGCTTCGTAATTCACCCCCTGAGGAGCAATCGCATCCTGATACCAGTCGCCAAGATATATCTTTTCAAGTCTCGCCAGGCGGATGAGCTCTTTAGGATTTTCTACCCTAAGCGGAAAGCGGAGATAGTTCACGGAATCATCGGGCGGTGGCAGTCCGCAGTTCTCATACTGTTTCAAAGCCTCGGCGTAAAAAGCGGCAACTTTCTTCCGGTGGATGTTAAACCTCCCTATTTTTTCATACTGCCGAAGAATGAGGAGGGCTAGCGCATTCGGCATCCGATGGAAAATAAACTCCGGCTTCTGCCCGTATCGTTCTTCCGGCTCAACTGATTTAGATATAAGAGAAAGTTTTCTGACTATACAAAATAGGAGCTTACCGAAACCACCAACATCATAAAGTAGTTTTACTTTCAAAGTGATTACGGGATGTAGGAGTTGCTTTAAAACCCAGCCTCGATCCGGGAGCGGATAACCTTTTTGTTTTTCCCTCAGTCGCTTCGCCCATCCGTCGTCCCGCAAAAGAGCCAGTCCTCCAAAAACTCCGGAAAGAGCCTTGTCTCGACCAAAGCTTATGAAACTAGCATCACCCCATGTTCCTAAAAGTTGGTTGTTGTGCCCCCCATGAATCACGTGAGCCGAGTCTTCAATAATAATGAGCTTATATTCTCGGGCTATGGCAATAAGCTCTTCCAGTTTTCCAATCTGACCAAATGTATACTGAATAATTACCGCTTTCGTCCGCGGAGTAATTTTCTTTTCTAAATCACCGGGCGACATGGTGAGCGTCTCTTTTTCACAATCAATATAGACTGGTTTAAAAC
>JBBUHS010000023.1:0-1416 GCA_038055675.1 Patescibacteria group bacterium
GTTTCCTCAAGGGTTTTAATATACTTCAAAAAATCGTCGGTGACCGTCGCGAGACTCAGGCGACTGATGTCCATCTTCCGACTCTCAATTAGCTCGAGCAGTGTATCGAGGGGTCCGGAGAATTCTCCCAGCTGTAGTTCGTATGGAGCCGATGTGACCATTGGTTAGTAGTTATTCTTAATCCAAGTTAAAAGATTCTTTCCTTCGTCTTCATAGTTCGACGAACCTAAGATAACCATAACGAGGGGTCGCTTTTCTCCGTTTAGAGTCATTTCGAAAACAGAAAGAAGTGTGCCTTGAGCGGAGGAGGAAAGACCGACCTTCCCACCAACAAACTCCGATGTGTTCATAAAAACATTGTAGTTGTCGATGTCGTCAAAGGCTGGTTTTCCGTAGGACTGATTATCAATCACGCCCCGTGAAAGAGAAAGAACGAACCGACGATTATTATAGAGATACCGGGCCAAAACAAAAAGGTCTCGAGTATTGCTTGTATTATCAGCCGAAACACCACTCGGATCGGCAAACTGGGTATCTCGCATACCGATAGCCTTAGCTTTTTCATTCATCAACCGAACGAACTCTTTTTCTCCTCCATAGTATCCCCGAGCTAAAGCTTCTGCCGCTTCATTTGATGACTCCCGAAGTAGGAGATTCAAAAGATCAAAAACTCTAACGCTCTCCCCCACCTTCAATCGAGGGTGAGAAGTGGTAATAAGCATCTCCTTCTGAATCGTAATTTCTTTTTCTATATTAATGTACTCAGTCGCTACAAGCGCGGTCATCAGTTTGGTGAGCGAAGCGATAGGCATCACTTTATCTTTAACTTTCTCGGCTAGTACAAAATCACTCTTGAGATCTGCCGCTAAATAGCTCTGGGCCTGGAGTTGGGGCGCTCGAACTTCGTAGGCGAACGCATCCCCTTCAAAATCTTTTTTAAATACTAAGATAGGCGTGCCAGTTTTCGCTTCTTCATACAACCACTTCGCGTCTTCAGTTGAAAGTCGGATACAGCCCCCAGAATAACCAGCTGGCACTGAACTACCATCAGGGTAGGTTGGCCACCCGTGAATAAAAAAGTTTCCCTGAAACGGCATGCTCCACGGCATAAAAACCTGACCAAGCGTCGAAAAGTGACTGGGTTCTTTTCCTTGTACTTTATAAAGGCCTGCCGGAGTTTCCCACCACGAGCCTTCTTTTCCTTTGGATAAAACTGCTATTTCTCGAACAACCCGTCCCTCTCTATATAACCGAAGGATATCAGAAGAAAGATCGGCTTCTATGAAATCAACGCCTTGATCAACAAAGCTGGCTTTGACCGTATCAAAAAACTGAACATCCTGAAGCGCTGGCCAACTGCCATAGGTTAGTTCTAGGGCAGCACTGCCTGAAGAGGGAAGAAAAAGAGCGTACCTA
>JBBUHS010000024.1:0-1240 GCA_038055675.1 Patescibacteria group bacterium
GGCATACCTCAATACCTTTTCGGCAACTGCCTGCTTCTTGTCGATGATTCTCTCGATATTTGCAGTATCTCCAAAAAACGTCAAACCAACTCGTGCCTCATCAGATATGTCGTCAGGATGATAGAAAGCTGCGAGTTTGCGATCATGATAGATATAGAACGAACTGCGCTTTTTATAACCGAATATCTTCTCGGGTAACTTCCACGAGTAGTCATCGAGTTCCGCGTAAAGCACAGGCTCGTCGACATCCTCCCAATAGAGAACGTGGGCTTTTTTTTGGCTCTTTGGATCTTCTTTCGAAAGCGTGGTAATGGGCCGCGACTGCGTGATATAGAAGGTACCGGCTTCCCACGCCCACTCGATGTCGCACGGGAAGCCGTAGTGGTTTTCTATTTTAATAATGAGCTCCGACAGTTCAAGTACCTGCTCGTCGGTGAGGGCGGGCTTGTTGCCCTCCGCTTCTGAAAGCTCGCGCCATTCGTTGCCTCCATCCTTGGCGCGCCACAGCGCACGGCTCTGGTAGGTGATGTTTTTGTCGATGATTTTCATAGGTGTGGATTACCTCTTGCATTTTACCTGACGTCGGCTATTATGTTGATATCACTAGAGAGTTTGCCCTGCCGGTGTCTCGTCTCCGGTGGGGCGCTTTCGTATCTTGTCTCGCACTTCTGGTAAGAAGGTCAGTCGTGCGCCGGTCTGGCGAAGGAGGATCGAGCAACGCTTCTTTGATCGCGGACTCAACACCGCATCAAGTTTATCTTTCTCTTTGAGAAAAGATGCAAGACAGGCGAAGTCACCGTCACTTGTTACGATAATGGCCTTGTCGTACTTGTTCTCAAAAAAGTCTATCGTTGCTTGTAATACCAACTCCGCATCACAATTACCCTTGAGTCCACCTTCGTACGGGATCGTCGGCTTGAATATGAGCGTATAACCCGCGTCCTGCAACTCTTTGTATAGATCTCTGTTCTTGGAAACAAACCCGATAAAAATATGCGCCTTGGTCACCTGATGTCGTTCATGCAGATACTTTCGCAGACGAATATAGTCAATCTCGTACCCTTCGGACTGTGATCCTTTGTAGAGATTGGTATTATCTATGTAAGCAAAATTTCCTTTCATACGGCACCTTGTTTCTCCACCACATACGAATCCGGCGTTACCTGCCCCGAGACGATCGCTTCGCCGAGCCCGAAGCCCGCCTCGATGATGAGCTGATTGCGATCCTCGGTGACCGGAT
>JBBUHS010000025.1:0-3558 GCA_038055675.1 Patescibacteria group bacterium
CTCCGTTGGGACGGAGAACCTACGAAAGAAAGCCTCTTCTCTCATGAGGCCCAAAACCCAAAACTTCGCCTGGACGGTCTCCAGCTTCTGGTTCACAGACACAGCAAGAAGCATATAACCTGCTGGATATACGCTAACGCCTCCCGCATGCCTCCTCCAGAAACAGAGGAAGCCCCTGACGACGACTGCCCTTTTTAGCCCAACCGCGACTACCGCGATTGGGCTTTTTCATTTAGAATCTTTGAAAATGGCGATGCTTCAAAAACCGAAAATTATTGTCGTCCTTGGTCCTACCGCCAGCGGAAAATCTGACCTTGGGGTTTTATTGGCGAAAAAGTTTAATGGCGAAGTAATTTCTGCTGATTCTCGACAGGGCTATAAAGGACTTGATATCGGTACTGGGAAAATTACCGCGCGAGAAATGCGGGGCGTTCCTCACCACCTTTTGGACGTGGCCACTCCTAGTACGGTTTTTAGCGCCACTCGATATCAAAAATTAGGCAAGGCCGCTATTTCAAAAATTCTGAAGAAAGGAAAGATGCCTATTATCGTTGGTGGCACTGGGCTTTATATTGATTCTTTGATTTATAACTATCCCCTCCCATCAGTAAAACCAAACCCGAAGCTTCGGAAAGAACTTGAAAAGATTTCAACTGAAGAACTTTTCAACCGCCTCAAGAAGCTTGATCCGCAACGAGCTCTGAATATTGACCGAAAAAATCCCAGGCGCCTTATCCGGGCCTTAGAAATTTTTTCGGAACAACCCATTCCCTCCTATGATTCGGTGCTGCGCAAAGAATCTCCTTATGAGGTTTGGAAAATTGGCATCAGGAAAGATTCTGGGGCTTTGAAAGCCCTTATTCATAAACGACTTGAAAAACGGATACGCCAGGGTCTGGTTAAGGAAGTAGAAAAGTTGCTAAAAAATAAACTGGTAACTCATAAACGGCTCGAAGAGCTTGGACTTGAATACCGATATGTTTCCCGATATCTTCGCGGAGAAATCAATAAAAAAGAAATGATGGATCAGTTGGAATTAGAAATTAATAAATACGCCAAACGCCAAATGACTTGGTTTAAGAGAGATAAGGAGATCCATTGGATAGAATACTCGAAAAAGCTGTCCGATAACCCCTTTTTGTTTTTATAAAAATAGTTGACTTCCTTTTCCCAATTGGTGTAGGCTTTTTTTAGTAACACCACATGAACCAATAGGAGGCTCTATGGGAGAAATCAGGATCTGCGAAACCTGTAAGGGCAAGATCCAGGTTGGTCCGGAAGAGTTCAGCCTCACAGTCAATTCTGTTCCCTTATGTGATGCTAGGGGAAAGAATTGCCTGACATGCGCTCGGGATTGCCTGCAAAAGCTCTATTGGAATCATGGATCGAAGATGCTCAAGATGACCGGGCAGGGTCTTAGGGTGGTATGGTCCGAGTTTACAGGCTCAGATAATCAGATCAATCTCCTCTTTGACGCGAGTATCCTCACCCTAAAGATCGAAGGGTCGAGTGCTACGATCGCAAAAAGGCCCGATGGAACTGTGATCCTGATTGGTGGACACAAAGCCATATTCAATCGACCAGAAGATATGACCGCCTATCGGAAAGCTTTTCCGAAAACTTCCCTTTAGAACGAAGCGACTATCCCCTGGGGATATGTCGCTTTTTATTTTAGTTTTTCCTCAAAGAGATTTTTTAAAGTGTCGGGTGCGGCACGACCGCGGAGTTTCTCCATTGCCTTTCCAAGCATAAACTGCAAACTAGCAGTTTTTCCTTTTTTATAATCAGTCACCGCATTGGGATTCTCCGAAATCACCTCATCGATCGTTTTAAAAAGTTCTGAATTATCAGAGATAGTCTCCAAACCCTCATCTTTCATAATGTCTTCAGGGTCGGCTCCTTCCTCCACCATCTTTCGCAAGATATCTTTTGCCTGACGACTGCCAATCTTTCCGGCTTCAATCAAATCAACCAGATGAGCCAATCGTTCAGGATTCACCTTCAGACTCCTAAACTCAATTTTCAGCTCATTAGCCAAACCCTTCAAGTCGCTCGTCAAGTAATTAAAAAGGAGATCCAGACTTTTCTGGGAAGTCTTCTCTTTCTCCATCTCATCAAAAGCCGCCAGCTCACTGACTGCTTCTTCAAAAAAATTAGCGAGATGTTTATCGGTGACCAAAATTTCTATCTGCCCTTCAGAAAGATTGAATTCTTTCTTCAGTCGTTCTCGCTTGTCCCCCGGCAACTCGGGAAGATGATTTTTTAGATCGTCGGGATTGAATACTGAAGTTTCGAAGGGCGGGAGGTCTGGCTCTGGGAAATAACGGTAGTCATGAGCATCCTCCTTGAGGCGCTGGCTGACCGTGGCTTTTTTGGCCTCATTCCAGCCGCGTGTTTCCTGAACCACCTTCTCTCCTTTAGCCAGCACCTCTCTCTGGCGAACCGTTTCGTATTCAATAGCATCGTGAACCGCCTTAAACGAGTTAATGTTCTTACACTCAACCTTGGTTCCAAGTTTCCTTGAAACTTGTCCTGAGCCTGTCGAATGGACCATTTCTGATAAGCTGATATTCGCCTCAATCCGCATATTTCCTTTTTCCATGTCGGCATTTGAAACATTGAGGGTTTTTAGAATTAATTGAAGTTCTCGCGCAAACGCCACTGCCTGATCAGCTGAGCGAAAATCAGGTTCGGTTACAAGCTCCATCAGTGGAATACTCGATCGATTGAAATCAATAAGGGTTCCTTCGCTCACGTGCTGTGACCGACCAACATCTTCTTCAAGGTGAATCCGAGTAATCCGAATACCTAATAAACTACCCCCTTCAACAAGCGGCTGATCATACTGAGAAATCTGATACCCCTTAGGAAGGTCAGGGTAGAAATAATTTTTGCGATCAAACTTAGTAATCGGATTAATCTTTCCACCAATCGCAAGGCCAACCTTAATAACTGCTTCAACGGCTTCTCGGTTTATAGTCGGAAGTGCTCCAGGATGCCCTAGGCAGACCGGACAGGTGTTTACATTAGGATTCCGCTCGTCTGGGTCGTTCTTGCAGTCACAAAACATCTTCGTCGCCGTCTTCAGCTCGGCGTGAATTTCGAGACCCATCGTCGGTTCGAGCTTCTTCATCCCGTTAGAGATAGGAAACTACGTTTCCGTTATGAGCACGCGCCTTTATGTTTACCGTGTATGCTTCAGTTGAAAATCCTGTGGATATGGTTTTATAGACATCTCTAACGGGATTCATGATTTAGAGATTATACGGCATTAGATTAGGAAAATAAAGCGAAGTTATTTTTTACGGGCTTCCGCCCGTGGTTTTATGCGGGTAAGAAAAAACCGAACTCGCAGAGTTCGGTGAAGGTTATATGAACAGTTTATAGGAATTCCCATCATAGTGCCTGAACCCTATGTCCGCGTAGAGCGCATTCGCAGCAAATCGAGATGGATCAGAGTCGAGACGAATCTGATCCACGCCTAGAAAGGCAGCTTTCCGAATGAGGCGGGCCATTACTTCCCGGGCAATACCCCGTTTCTGGAAGTCGGTATGGGTA
>JBBUHS010000026.1:0-6819 GCA_038055675.1 Patescibacteria group bacterium
ATAGTCCGACCACCATTTTTTGATCTGGGAGTTGCTTTTTGGTTAACCGATGCGGATCGCAAGGAGTATGATCCAGAGGCTTTTTTTAAAGAGTTTTTCAAGCGTTCCTATAATGGATCAGATGAGGATATTCTTATGGCTCAGAAGTTTTTGAAAAAGAAGCTGACCGATGATGAAGTGATGTATGTTTTTTCCGAAATTGAGATGCCAGTTTTAGATATCTTAGCCGATATGGAGCAGTGGGGGATTACCGTTAATTCCACTATTTTGAAAAAGGTGGAGAAGAAAATGAATGATTCGATTGCCGCTCTTGAAAAAAAGATATACAAAGAAGCCGGCCGTGAGTTCAATATCAACTCCTCATCACAGCTTGGAGAGATTTTGTTTGATACGCTGGGACTGGTCTTGCCACGGAATATTAAAACGCCGGGCGGCGCGCGATCAACACGCGCGGAGGTTCTGGAAATTCTGAAAGATGTTCACCCTATCATTTCTTCCATTTTGGAGTATCGCGAAATTTATAAATTAAATAGCACCTATGTTTCGACACTTCCGGATCATATTGAAAAAGATGGACGCTTGAGGACTGAGTACCTCCAGACGGGCACGGGCACAGGTCGGATCGGTTCTGCCTCGCCAAACCTTCAGAATATTCCCCGTGAGTCTTCCTGGTCTCCGGAGATTCGGAAAGCATTTGAGGCGAGCGAGGGGTATTCTCTGGTTGCCTTTGACTACTCTCAGATTGAGCTTCGACTCCTTGCAGCGGTGAGTGGCGATGGAGCTTTGATCCGAGCTTTTCAGGAGGGACAGGATATTCATGCCTTAACCGCCTCAAAGATTTTTAATATAAAACCAGATGCAGTTCGGCCGGATATGCGGCGAGTGGCTAAGGTTTTAAACTTCGGTCTTATTTACGGGATGGGCCCTCGAGCATTTGCCAAGACCAGTGGATTTTCTCAGGTTGAGGCAACGAAGTTTATTAAAACGTATTACGAAGAGTTCCCGCGCGTTAAGGAGTTTCAGGAGAAGGTCAAGCAAGAAGCGCGAACGTTTGGCTATGTGAAAACACTAACCGGTCGTCGTCGCTATTTTCCGAACATTGCCTGGGACGCACCGCAGTTTGTGGCTGCCGCCGAGCGGGAGGCGATGAATCATCCACTCCAAGGACTCGATGCCGATATTAATAAGCTGGCTATGATTAAAGTTTCCGAGTGGTTGAAAGAAAAAGGATACTGGGGAAAGGAAGTGAAGCTCCTCTTAACTATTCACGATGAATTGCTGTTCGAAATTCGCGATGATATGATGAGTCAGATAGCCCCTCATATTAAGAAGCTCATGGAAGAGGCTTACCAGCTCGCAGTGCCTTTGGTTGTGCAAGTCAGTGCTGGAAAAAATTGGGGAGAGCTTCAATCTCAGTAGTTTTAGTTTCTTCATAGGCAGTCCTTTTTATGAACTCTTTGTTATCTCAATTTTTGAATGCATTTCGCCCGGAGGTTATAAAACGCGCTGAGGGGCGTTTAGTCATTCTTGTTCTCGCACTCTTTCTAACACTCTTAGGTTTTTCTTTTCTTTATTTTCCAATGGCCTTATCTCTTGGAGCTTTGGCCTTATTTGTTTTATCCGGTTTTACGATGTTTTTACTCTTGGGTCAGTTCGCGGGTGTGAAACAGGATACTCAGGTAGAGCGGAGTGAGCTGAAGGAAATTCTTATGAATCTCGAAGATGCTCTTATTGTGTATGACAAAGAGTTTAAAATCATTTTCTTTAATCCAGCTTCAGAAAAGCTATTCCACTTAAAGAAGGATCAGGTTATTGGGAAAGTAATGACGCCCCAGAGCGCGAGTAATGGAGTTTTGAAACTGCTGACCCAGGTAGTATTTACCTCGCTTGCGCCTGTTATGGTTAGTCGATCTGAGGCCGGAGCCTATCCTCAGGTTACCGACCTCTCTTGGGAGGATCCGTTTCTTAGTCTTCGTACTTCAACAATGCAGCTCCGGGATGAGGCTGGTAATATTGTCGGTTTTATGAAGATTGTGCGTGATCGGACAAGAGAAATCTCTCTTCTTAAAGCAAAGAACGAATTTATATCGGTGGCTTCGCATCAGTTGCGGACTCCCGTCACCAATATCAAATGGTCTTTAGAATCAATGGCGGCTGATCCTGGGATTCCAGAGTCGGCCAAAGGATTTCTAGAGAGTGCTCTCGAAGGAGAAAAGCTTCTTTTGGCTGTTGTCGAGGACCTTCTTTCTACGAGTAAGATTGAGGAGGGCCGGTTTGGATACGAGATGAAAGAAACTGACCTGGTTGATTTTATCTCTCAGATTTTGCCTCTGGCACTTTCGGAAGCCGAGCAGGCAGGCGTGAAACTGTATTTTGATCGTCCGACAGAAACAATTCCGAAAGTTTTTATGGATCCGGGGAAAATTACGATGGTTTTGGAAAATCTCTTGGACAACGCCTTGCGGTATAACGTCAAAGACGGTGACGTAACTGTGCGGTTAGTGAAAGTTCCGAACCAGCCGTTTATCGAAGTCCAGGTGAAAGACACCGGAGTGGGTATTCCTCAGTCTGCGGCTGATAAACTATTCACTAAGTTTTTCCGAGCCGAAAATGTTACCAAATCCCAGACGACGGGTACGGGACTAGGCCTTTATATTGCACGGAATATTATTCAGGCTCATGGTGGTAAGATTTGGGCCGAGTCAGAAGAGAATAGAGGAACGACCATGCACTTTACTCTCGCTACTGATCAGTCGGTGGTACCGACTCACGAAATACCACTGGATCTGATAGTATAGCTCTATGCCGGAATTGCCTGAGGTTGAGACTATTCGTCGAGACTTAGAGAAGAAAATTGCCGGTGCGGTTATTCGCAAGGTGGAGATTTTTGTTCCGAAAATGGTGAGTCCTAAAAATCTTGCCCTTAAGCTTAGGAATTTTCGCATTATAAAAGTTTCTCGGCGAGCCAAACTCCTTATTTTAGAAGGGAAGTCGGATCTACTCCTTTTTCATTTGAAGATGACAGGACAGATGGTGCTACGTCATAAAAAGCAGATTCTTTTTGGAGGGCATCCCATTATTGGATTAAAAGAACTGCCGAATAAGTACACGAGGGCAATCTTTTATTTTACGAATGGCGACATTCTTTATTTTAATGATCTTCGTAAGTTTGGGTACATAAAACTTGTTTCTCAAAAACAGGGAAGTGAAATTTTTAATACATACGGTGAGGAGCCGCTCGAAAAAGGTTTTACGCTGGCGCATTTTTCTGAACTTATTAAAAAATCGAAAACCACCCGACTAAAACCGTTTCTCTTGAATCAGGAAAAGATTAGCGGTTTGGGAAATATTTATGTTGATGAGGCTTGTTTTTTATCTGGGGTTCGGCCAATGCGTCGGGCAGGAAGTTTAACTCTGAAGGAGCAAGAAAAGCTCTGGAAGGCGATTCGGTCGGTTTTACAAACATCCATTAAGCACCGGGGAACCTCTTTTAATACCTATATAGATGCAGATGGACTGACTGGGCGTTTCTGGAAATATCGGAAAGTATATGGGCGGCGAGGTGAGTTGTGCCTAACCTGCAAAACTCCTATTATATACACCAAGCTGGCGGGACGGGGAACACATTACTGTCCGAATTGTCAGCACTGATGACTGAAAACCAATAACTAACCACTAACGACCAATTACCAACCACATGATCCTCTCACTTATTGGTCCTGATGATTACCGACGCGAGAAGCGCAAGCGGTACTTTATTGAGGAGTTCAAAAAGAAGTATTCGGTTCATGGCGTGGAGCGTTTTTTGGTTTCGACCAAAGATGGTCGGGAGAAGTTCCATGAGTTGGTGATTTCCCCATCACTTTTTAGCACTAAGCGTTTAGCCGTCATTGAAGAAGTTTTTGAAACAGACGAGAAGTCTTTTTTTGAAGATTTGAAAAGAGCTCTAAAAGATCCGAGCCTTTGGGTTTTTATTTCCGAGAGAGATAAGATTCCGGCCGCTTTCAAATTTTTAACTAAAGATCCGGTAACAGCGGAAGAGTTTCCTTTTTTGGAAGGCGAGTCGTGGAAGAAATTTATTCTTCACGAGGCAAAACTACGAGGCATCAATCTAGAGCCAGAAGCGCTTCGCTTGCTCGCTTCTCTCTATAAAGAAGATAGCTGGAGGTTGGTGACCGAGTTGGATCGGCTATCAGCCGAGGGAACTTCCTCAATTGGCGCAAAAGAGATTCGTGAAGAAAATAGTCAGGCTTCCTTTAACTTGTGGGGGGTATTAGGAGAGCTGAGAAGTCCGACGATTGAAAGAAGGCTGTATGCCCTGGAGAAGGTATTTGAAAGTCAGGAGCCGGCCGCAAAGATATTTAATATTATGGCTGCTCAGGCAGGTCCGATGATTTCTCGTTTTGCCGACTGGGACATTGATATCAAATCGGGAAAGCTCGAGTACGAAGAAATTCTTCTTGAATTTGTATTAGGATAAGACCATGAATACTTCGAGATATACGTTGCTTACAATAGGGAAAACACATACAGGAAAGACCACTTTGGCTAATGAGCTTGCACCCCAGATACCTCGCTGTGTGGTTTTAGAAACTGATCCAATAGCGTTGTTTCTCAAGTCTTCATTTACTTCACTGCACACACTTGATCTCGATCATAGTGGCGGTTTCTCTTCCCCATCATTAAAATTCTTAGTATTTAAAACCATTCTTACTTTTGCCTTGGAAGAGAATTTCAATATCATTATGAGCAACTCAAATATGTTTGAGAATGGGCGGAAGGATTTATTAAAAATCATCAAAAACTATCCAGGGAAAATTATTGGTATTTACCTTAATTATTCTGAAGAAATTCTCTCTGAGCGCATAAAGAAATCTGATAGGGATATTAATGTTTTAAGAACATCAAAAGATTTTGGAAATCTTCTTATTAATCAACGTACTCGTTTTCAACCACCTAATTATTCAGATTTCGATTATTATTTTGAAGTAAAAGATCCTAATGAGCTGCCTAATATATCGACGCAGATATTTAAAATATTTAATTCATAAAACTAAAAACGGCCACTCGTTTTAAAATAAAATAGACTGTATACAAGGCTTGTTCGAGCATCGCAACTGAATCGTATTTAATATACGATGAAGGCGAAGCGGAGGACGTAACGATGCAGACTGTCTATTTTATTTGTAAAACCTAGGCCGTTTTTAGTTTCTTGGAGAGTCTTGATTTCAGCCGACTGGCTGCATTTTTCTTCAGAGTTTTCTTCTTGGTAGCTTTGTCTAATACTTGGAAAACCTGAGGAAGTTTTTCTTTGGCCTTAGTCCAGTCTTTAGCCGCGACCAGCTTACGATACTCTTTAATCGCCTTCTTGTAGGTGTCTTTAGTTTTGATATTTCGGGCCCGACGGGTTTTATTTTGTCGGAGAGCCTTTTTGGCGGATGAAGTCTTTGGCATATCTAATAAGTAGAGAGTGTACCAGCGTTAGCGGGAGACGTCAATAAGTGGTTTTTGAAGGACGAAAAATAAAAAACAGCTTTGCCAGTTGGTTTAGCTGCTTTGTTCTGGTCGGCGAATGAAATCGAAGATAGAATCGCTGGCATCTATCTGGCGCGTTGAGAGGACGAGAATATCCCTCAACATACCTTTTCCGACGAGCCGCTCATCCTCGACAATCAGTACGACTCGGGTACGAGGTTTGTCGAGCTGTGCTACGACCTCGGCTTGAAACCCAGAAGCATTCGGGAGGAAGAGGATGGTCAGGAGTCCCCTGAGTTGCCGTATCTTTCCCAGGATTTCGCCGAGTCCAGTGGTTGACACCACCAGTATTTCTGAGAATCCAGTTGCCGCCCTCTTAGCGATAGAGAGAGACCGAAAGTGATTCTGGATCGTAGTCGCTCGCTCTTTGCTGTCATGGGGCACAATTAAAAGGATATCTCCCATCATTATTCTCCTTGTTGCACTGGAGGTTGACGTGATACTTATCATTTTTTAACTAATTAAATAATTTTTGTCAACATCTCGTCGTATGTCACAAAAATCTTCAGTAGCTGGTATAATGAGTCCGTGATTTACAGTATTTTCGGCACGCTCAAACTTAAAGAAGGCAATTTGGTTATCGTAGAAACGGGAGGGGTTGGGTTCAAACTTCTCTCAAGTCAGCAGACAGTGAGAGCTTTGCCGGCGGTGGGTGAACAGGTTTTTGTCTACTCGCATCTTCACGTGAAAGAGGACGGACTAGATCTCTACGGTTTTTCTACATCCGAGGAGCTTCGATTTTTTGAGATGCTCATTTCTGTTTCCGGTGTTGGTCCGAAGTCGGCCATCGGCATCTTAGGAGTTTCCGATCTCAACTCGCTGGCTGCTGCTATTAAAGAAGGTCGTCCTGATCTTCTCACTCGCGTTTCTGGGGTAGGAAGAAAGACGGCTGAACGTATTATCGTAGAATTAAGAAGCAAGGTTCAGGTTGATCACGCCTCCGAAACAGTTCAGGGGATGGATTCAGACTCTGATATTCTCGAGATGCTGGTTGGCTTGGGATATCGTAAAGACCAGGTAACCCAGGCTCTTCGGAAGATTGCCGAAACGGTGACTGGAACAGAAGGACGACTGAAAGCAGCGCTCAAGGTACTAAGCGGACAAAAATAACTTTTATTTATGAAACTAACTTTTTGCGGTGGGGCGGAGGTGGTGACCGGAGCAAATTATCTTTTAGAGTCGGGGGGAACGAAAATTTTGATTGATTGTGGACTAGAACAGGGGGGATCGTTTGTGGAAGGAAAGAACTTCGAACCGTTTTCTTATAATCCAGCCGAGATCGAG
>JBBUHS010000027.1:0-1839 GCA_038055675.1 Patescibacteria group bacterium
CGGTGGGAATCATTATTTAAGCCAAGCATTTTCTCAGCTAGCAGGTGCGGCGGGAAACTGGTCAACTTCTACGACCGCCTTTGATGTGGGAAATACTCCGGGTAAAAATATTCATACAGCGCCAATCGATGAGTGGACTTATTTAACGAGCTACACGATCGGTGGCGGCGCGTTGAATCTCAAATCCTACAAAATAGTTTTTAACTCACCGTTATTCAATTAATCCTGTATAATAAATGAAACACATGGATTTTGTACAAAATAGAAAACAATTTTTATGGGGTGTATTGGCCGGGGGAGTGGTTGCTCTCGCGAGCATCGTGGGAGTGCTTCAACACCCCGCCCTTCTTCAGGCGGTAACTTTTGATTCTGATATTGTTCCTACGACTGGTTCTTCTATGAACCTGGGTGTTGCTCCGGGACAGATTCGATCGGTTAATAACGTTTTGTTTTTTGATGGTCAGAGTGCTGGTATTGGCGGTGCACCTACTCAGACGAGCACCGTACGTCTTGAGGTGACAAATGGTGGTTTGCGTTTTAATAACGTAGCTGCCCGGCCAGCCTGCGATGCCACGAATGGTCCAGCTCGTCGAGGGACGATGTGGTTTACTCCTGGCACGGGAGTTCAGAAAGATTCGCTGGCTGTTTGTTATCGTGATGGCACTGGTGTTTACGGCTGGGCCGAGTTTCAAGGCAAATAAAAATCCTCGTCAGTCTTCATTGCGATCAAGAGAAGAGCGGGGGATAAGTATCCTAGGAAGATCTTCAGTTCGTTGTGATATAATAAAAAGGTCTTAAAGTCGTTCCGCTATGCTATTTTAAAAAAACTAAGCACATTATTTTTATGACGACTGCGCGATCTTTATTCATAGGAACGTTTGTTGGCATATTTTTGCTTCTTTCGATTACTTATTTTGCGGTAGCTTTTACTGGTCCGACTCTGCCTCCTGCAACTGAAAGCGGTATTATCAAGTCTATAAATGGCAACATTGGTGTGAGTACGACAAATCCAGTAGCTAAGTTCGAAGTTACAACAACTGGTCTCCTGGGTCAGCGTATTAATATGTCTAACCCCTCCAATAGTGCGTTTTCTCTTGATTTTAATCGTTCAGCAACGAACGTTCAAAGTGCGTTTAACTGGTCAACCGCTGGTACGGCAAAGTGGTTTGTGGGACAAGACAATGACAGCACAGAAAACTTTCTTTTTTATAACTGGACTGGTAGTAAATTTCTGATTCGGGGGTATGACTCGACCGGAAACGTAAGTATTGGTAATGATACTATTTACGCCCAGAATAGTGGCAATGTTGGTATTGGCAACAATAATCCTCAGTATAAACTCGATGTTACTGGCAACATTAACTTTACGGGAAACCTTTACCAGAACGGTGTGTTGTTCACTTCTGGTGGTAATCAATGGACGAGTGGTTCGGGTGTTGTCTATCCCACTTCAACTGCGACGAATGTGGCGATTGGCAAAACTACCGCTACTCAAAAATTGGACGTTGAAGGCAATATAAACATTATGAGCGATGGTCGCATAGGTCTCGGTGGTGATATGCCTTTTCCGCCACGAGCTATAAATCTTCGTTCTGGGTATGTCGGAGATGATCTTTATAGCGGAACAATCGCCTACCGTCCGGTTTCCTGGGACGGAAACTCGTTGGTGATTGTTGGAGCGGGCACCGCTTCAGGCAATCGTCGGGTGAAAATTTTTGATACTCTCGTATTAGGAAGTCTTGGTTCTGAGCCCACCGGCGTTCCGGGAATGATGTACTATAATACGACTAGCGGAGCTTTTCGTTGTTACGCCACAAGCACTTGGGGCAACTGTGGCGG
>JBBUHS010000028.1:0-3398 GCA_038055675.1 Patescibacteria group bacterium
GCCCTTGGCTCCACGACCAAAAGCGGGTGGGTCAAGAATTACCCCATCATAGATTGCGCCGCGCCGCGCTTCCCGCTCGGTAAACTTCAGCGCATCGTCAAAAAGACACCGGATACTGGTTTCAGGAATTCCAGAAATTTGAGCATTCTCCTTCAGCCACAGATTAGTCTGCTTTGAAGCATCGACGTGTGTAACGCTCGCTCCATGCTGGACAGCCACGATACTCGCAATACCGGTATAGCCGAACAAATTCAAAACCTTCGGCTGGGTAATTTTCTCTAACCGTTCTTCAAGCCAGCGCCAGTTCACCGCCTGCTCTGGGAAAATACCGGTGTGCTTAAAAGAAGTGAGACGAATTGTAAACTGCACATCGTCCCATGACATCTGCCAGGATTCCGGCGTATTCCCCTTCTTCCAGCTACCTTTCCCGTCAATAAATCGAAACTCAGCGTCGGCATCTTTCCACATTTCTGGACGTCGGGGCTTCCAGATTGCCTGGGTTTCTGGGCGAATCAAAACATACGAACCGTAGCGTTCTAATTTTCGGTTATCTCCGGAATCAATCAGCTCATAGTCTGACCAGGCCGTGGTTATGAGATTAGAGTTTTTAATCATATATAGTTCAATTATTTCCCTCGAAGCGCTTTCGGATGCTCCTTACTCCACTCATATAAAACTACAGCCACCGAAACAGAAGCGTTCAAAGACTCGCACCGCGGATGCATCGGCACCCTCAACATCTTATCGCATAACTCCCCCGTCTTCTGACGTATACCCTTGGCTTCATTTCCCACAATCAGTAAAGTCGGTTCGGTAAAAGTTTCCTTTGTAACTTCTTCTGATCCCTTCATCTCCAGACCATAAACCTGGAATCCGCGGTCCTTCAAGAGACCAATTGTGTAGTTCACATTACCAATAGAAACTATGGGGATTCGGAAAGCCATCCCCGCCGAAGCCTTGACGACAGCTCCGGTCACGGGCGCCTGATTGTGGTACGGCATCAAGACTCCCGATGCGCCAAAAGCAGCAGCGGAACGGATAATGGCCCCGACGTTATGGGGATCGGTGAGCTCGTCGAGTAAAACCAGAAGCGTATCTGAAGTTGGTTCCAACGTTCTAACAAAATCGTCAAAATCAATCATCAGTGCCGCTGAGTCCACAATAGCCACAATACCCTGGTGAGCGGCATCATGCCCAACCATCCGCGGCGCATCTTTCTCTTTCAGCTCGGTGATGGTAACACCTCGTTTTCTAATCAAATTCCGAAGCTCTAGGTCATGAATGCGGGTTGAAAAGAAAACCTTCTTTACTACCTGAGGAGCGTAAAGCAAAGCTTCCTCAAGGGCGTGCTTACCATATATATATAGTTTTTCAAATTCTTTTTGCATTATTTTCTAAACTATTTAGAGTGCTGTTTTTGAATAAAACCCTCTCGCGAAAACTTTTCGAAGCTCCTCGAGAAACAGAACCGAGGAAGCAATGCCTGCCGCATAGAACCAGTCTCTGGGGGCCAGTGGCACCGTGTGCAAATACTGCTGCATAAAGGGATGGTACACGGCAAAGAGTTGTAAGGCAATAACAATGAGTGTTGCGAAAACAAGCGGCATATTGCGGAATGGATTGAGAGCAAAGACCGACTTCGTCTCGCTTTTTACATTCCAGGCGTTAAACCACTGAAATATAGCGAGAGTGGTCAAAGACATTGTGAAAGCTTTGGTTATCTCCCCCTCTAGGTACTGAGCGAAAACAAAGACCGATCCAAGGGCGATAATAAGTCCCATAAAAATCATCCGGGAAACCATCCCTGGATCAAGAATATATTTTGAAGGTTTCTTAAACTTATTTTTTAAAAGTCCTTCCTCCTTCGGCTCCATGCCGAGTGTCACCACTAAAAATCCATCAGTCACAAAGTTCAGCCAAATAATCTGCGAAGGTAAAATGGGTAACGGCATACCGAGAAACAAAGCCGTAGAAATGGCCATCACCTCCCCAATGCTCGTCGAAAAAAGATAAAGGATGACTTTTTTAATAGACTGATAGATGCTCCGACCCTCCTCAACGGCCGCAATGATGTTTCCGAAGTTATCATCGAGAAGCACGAGATCAGCTGCCTCCTTAGCCACCTCTGTTCCTGTCTTACCCATCGCCACACCCAGGTCAGCAGCGACCAAGGATGGCGCGTCGTTTACTCCATCCCCCGTCATCGCCACCACCTCGCCTCGCTTTCTAAAGAGCTCGATAATACGCATTTTGTGCTCAGGAGCTACTCGGGCAAAAATATTGCAGGTTCCCATCTTCCGAAGCAGTTCCTCATCAGATAGTTGAACGAGCTCCTCTCCTATAATCACGCTTTCCAAACTCCCTTCAAGTCCAGCTTCTCTCGCAATGGCGTGAGCGGTGATTTTATGATCTCCCGTGATCATCACCACTCGAATCCCCGCCTCCTTAGCATCCTCGATGGCCCGCTTCGCCTCCTCACGAAGCGGATCTTTCAAACCAAAAAATCCACAAAAAATGAGTCCTGGCATCTCCTTATGAGAAACAGATCCCGGCGCTTCTGTCTTCATCGCAAAAGCCAAGACCCGCAAACCTTGCCGTGACATATCCAAAAACACTCCCTCCAACTCCTCGCGTTCTTTTTCTGATAATTTTTCTGACTGCCGCTCTCGCCAGATGCGTTCAGATAGTTCAAGAATCTTTTCTGGTGCCCCCACCGCTGTCAGAAGATTTGCTCCTTCAAACCGATGAATCGTAACGTGATATTTTTCTTTGTAATCAAAGGGGAGTTCAAATATTCGCGGAGACTCCTGCTCACCGTCCTTAAAACCAATCTTCCGACCAAACACCTCGAGGGCTGCCTCAGTTGGATCGCCAGAAACCTTCCACGTATCTTTTTCTTCAATATACATCGCGTGGGCGTTTGAACAGAAAAAAGCGATACGCCCAGCAATAACCAGATCGGGATGATTTAAGGGCTCCACCGGCGAACCATCGAGCAGTATCTCTCCCTTGGGATCATAGCCTCGTCCCTGCACTTCAAAAAAGCGGCCCCCAGTATAAACCCGCTCGAGAAACATTTCGTTCCGAGTAAGGGTTCCGGTTTTATCAACGGCAATAATCTTGGCCTGACCAAGCGCCTCAACAGCCTGAAGTTTTTTTACCAGAACGTTCTTCTTTGTCATCCGCCAAACACCGGTTGCGAGAACCAAGGTCATCACGATTGGTAGTCCCTCGGGAATAATCGAGACGGCTAAAGAGACAACAGTGGCAAACATTTCTCGCAAGGATTCTCCGGAAGCGATGCCGAAAATAAAAAGAACCGCACTCACCAAAAACACTGTCGCGATAATAACCTGGGAAAGAAACTGGATATTCTTCTTCAGAGGCACCTCCGTATC
>JBBUHS010000028.1:3408-5842 GCA_038055675.1 Patescibacteria group bacterium
CGTATCAATAGAAGCCACCGCTTGAGAAATCTTCCCAATCTCCGTCCGGAGACCAGTCGAAACCACAATTGCCTTGCCATTTCCACTCACCACATTAGTTCCTTTAAAAACCATATTCTTCTGATGATGAACGGGAAGGTTTTCTTCGGAGAGGGTGTCGGCTGTTTTGGAAACGGGAATAGACTCTCCAGTAAGGCTTGATTCGTCGAGCTTGATAGATTGCTCAGAAAGTAACCGGGCATCAGCCGAGACCTTATCTCCCTCCTGAAGAATCAAAATATCTCCCGGCACAACTTCTCTATCAGGCAAGATAATAATCTCTCCCCCTCGAAGAACCGTGGCTGATGTTTCCACAAATTTTCGTAAGGCTGACAGTGTTCGCTCCGCCCGACCCTCCTGGATAGTTCCGACGATAGCGTTAAAGAAAAGAACTAAGAAGATAATAATCGCGTCGGCAGTCTCCCCCATAAAAAACACGATAAGAGCCGCTACAATCAAAACGTAGATCAGCGGACTTAAAAACTGTGATAGGAACAGTGAAAAGACGCTGGGTACTTTTGGTTCTGGAAGAGCATTCGGACCATACTCTTCAATTCTCTTTTTAACTTCTAGAGAACTGAGACCTAATTCATCCGAAGAAAAAGACTCAAATAATTCCTGCGGAGATTTTGCATACCAGGATGAATCCATAGTACTTTTATTTTACCACAAAGAAACCGGCCTCCGAGTGAGCGAAAGTTAGTTCGCGGTAGCGAGATGAGCCTTCAAAAACGCAACGGTTTTTCCACGCATCAAATATATGTGGATGATTCCCGCTTTGCCGCATTCTATGAGAAATACGCCGAAGGCCTGGCCGTCTTTATGCGCGACGCTATGTACGCCTACTGCGACGCCCGATCCTCATAATGATTCTCCACGGGTTTCCACCCGTGGTATCACCGGGGACAAGCAAGGCTTGGCCATTATCTTTCTGATAATGGCAGCCCTCCATCCACGGGCTTCCGCCCGTGGTTTTGCGCGGGTAATAAGAAACACCTCGCCCTGAGGCGGGGTGTTTCTTCCTAAAGAAAAAGTGAAATCTATTTTAAGTGCTTCTTGATCTGCTTCCAAGATTTTTTAGCTTCGCTAACCAAGGCCCTCTGCTCTGCTGCTGATAGCTTTTTCAACTTGCCATACTTTTTTACCGCCTCACTAACAAATGCATCGTACTGCGTCTCGCTAATACTCTTCAACTTCTTAATCTGAGGAGCAATATACTTATAGAAATCTCCCGACATACCCTGGATAGTCTTCTTCGCTTTTTTAGTTACATCGGTGGGCATCAGCATCCCAGCCGCTACTCCTAAGATTGCCCCAAGAAAAGCACCCCCTAATAGTCGTTCTGTGTTTTTCTTCATAGCTATTTTGATTTATTTTTTCTCGAACCTTTTCTTCCTTCTTCCCCCGAACGCTTTCTCAAAAAGTAAGAAAGTACGGGTAAATCGGAAAGTCTGTCTATCGCCTCATTAATCCGCTCTATCGCCTCCTCTGAAGCAGCATTGAGGTTCTTTGAGAGGGCCTCCAGGTTCTTAGCCGTACGAATGAGGTAGTACGTTACAATCGAGAAAAGAATACCTCCGACGATGATTGCCAAAGATACGGTGAAGTAAAAAAGGATCTGCCCAACCAAGAGAGCTGTTTCCATATATTTCTATTATACCAGAAATTAAATGAATTTTTAATAAAACAAAAATGGAGCGACCTCACGCCACTCCATTTTAGACTTACTCCACCTTATTTCTTACGAAAGGTGCTTCGAGACAAGCTTGGTCATTTCAAACATATTAACCATGGCTTTACCACCAAAAACCTTCTTCAGGTTCTCGTCAGCGTTGATATTCCGCTTGTTCTTCGGATCTTGAAGATTATTCTTTTTAATATAGACCCAGAGCGCCTTCACGACCTCCGACCGGGGCATTGGCCCCTTACCGACAACCTCAGCCAACTCATCACTGATCTTCATTGGCTTCATAAATGCAGAATTTGGCATGTATGTTCTTCTAATTTGTTTTATTTAGACTTTCATTAAGGGTACCCTACACTCGGAAAAGCGCAAGTGGAGCAAAAAGAGGGGTCCTGATGCCACTTTTAAGAGAAAGTTTTGTATAATAAAAGTATGAACACATTAATACAAAAAGGAGGACTGCGCCTCGGTCTTGTCATCGTAACCGGTGTGCTGTTTTCAGTAGTCAACGCCTATGCCGCCAACCTCTCCGTAAGCCAGAGTAATCTTGGCCTCTCGGTAGGACAAACCGCGACAGTGAATATAGCCGCCGGCTCAGGAGCATACTTTGTTTCTGTAAATACGAGCCCAAACTCAATCCAAGCTAACATCAATGGCCCAACCCTCACCCTGACCTTAGTCGGTAATGGTACCGGTGGTACGGTCACCATC
>JBBUHS010000029.1:0-3158 GCA_038055675.1 Patescibacteria group bacterium
ACGCACGCGTCCGCAAGTCAAGAAATGGCACTCGTCTCGCTGAAACTTTGGCGAAGCAAGCACCCCACCAAGGTTCGCCCATCTCGACTCTGAAGAGAAGAGGCGGATGCTTCATAATAGGTGAGGATTGCGGTAAAATCAATCACGTTAGAAACCGCGATCGCTTAGCACCTACTAAAATAACACGATAATTCATTAAAACTTTAAACATGATATAATTTTATCATATCTCCTCGATCACGATCTGTTTCTAACGTGATTGATTTACTCGTGGCCTCTTCGAACTCACACAAGAAAATCTGTCCAGACTGCACCGGAGCACCGACCAGCCATATCATCGAATGGACCACCGTTTTTTTCGATGCTTTTTTTGCTCTTATCTCGTGGCCAATAGAGGCGTTGTGGAGTGGGATGGGTAGTCCGTTTTCTAGACTGCCTTATGAGAGACCATTTATTGGCCTTTTTCAGTTTTTGGCTGGGTTTACTGTCGCAAGAATTATTCAGAAGCCGGACGATAAAATTTCTTTGCGATCTAAGATTCTTTGGGATGAGGCTGAAAGGCGAGGAATTAAAATGTTTGAGATTCGGCTTTTTGGTTTACCTCGCGATTTTTATTTTGCTGAGTTTGAAGGAAAGATGAGAACTTTTAATGGTCTTCCTCGGCCCAAAGGACCGGACTCTTGGTCCTTGCGGTGGATGGATAACAAGTCGGTAATGAAAAAGCAGTTTCAGAAAGTAGGAATTCCTGTAGCCAAGGGGAGGGCCTGTTTTGCCGAGCCCACTGCTCTCAAGGTACTCCACGAGGTTGGCGCGCCAGTAATTGTAAAACCGCACATCGGTTCTCGGAGTCGGCATACGTTCATTCATATTATGGACGACAAAGGACTTCTTAAGGCTTTTCGGAGTGCAAAACAGATTTCTTTTCTGGCGATGGTGGAGCAAGAGCTTCAGGGCTTTGTTTTTCGAATTACTCTGATCAATAAAAAGGTAGTTGCAGTCATACGTCGGGAACCACCGCGGGTGATGGGTGATGGTGTGAGGACTATTCGGGAACTGGCCTTAATAGAGAATCAAAATCCTTTAAGACAGGGACCGACTTTCCATCATATTGAATTAGGGTCGGAAGCAGACGAAGAACTGAAAAGACAGAAATTTACTTGGCAGAGTGTTCCTAAAAAAGGCGAGTGGGTTGTTTTAAACCAGAAGGTAGGGCGAGGAAGTGGTGCGGTTACGGTGGATGTGACACATAGTGTTCATCCGGACAATTTGGTTCTCTTTGAAAAGATTGGAAAGTTTTTAGATGATAACCTTGTCGGTATCGATTTTATTATTGAAGACATCGCAAAGCCCTGGATTGAGCAGATGCCCTGCGGTGTAATTGAGTGCAATAGCTTGCCGTTTATTGATCTCCACTACTTTCCTTTTTCCGGAGAGGTTCAGTTGGTGGCCGGGAATATCTGGGATATTGTTTTTCCGGGTAGTAGAAATTCGATGGGGTAATACTGGGATCAGGATCGAATTTTCACTACCCGGTTTCCCAAGCTCAAAAAAATAATCGGTATTTCCGGATTTTTCGAGTTCTATTTTTCTTACCTTTACTTCTTAAACCTCATCAATCCAACCGCTGAGGACCCGAAGAAACACCTCTCGTCCGTGGGTCATATCTATTTCTTTGAGGTGGCTGATCGGTTTGTACTCGGGAGTGTATTCGTAGTGTCCGCGGAGTTCTCCATCTTTAAAGACTCGTAGGTGGTACTGATGGCGAAAATCCCTTACAAAGCGGAGGCTGGCTACTTCTCCTTCATCAACCCAGGCGATGAAGTGATTTCCAAAACCACCCTCAATAAGATTGGTTAGGAGGTCGTCAATATTTTTTTCCGGTTTGATTTTTCCAAGGGGATAGTCCTGTCGAAAGTCATGACGAAGAAGTTTCAGAGATAGAAAAAGGTCCCTAAAGAATTTAAAGAAAGGGCTATATATCTTAAAGAGCAGATATCTGAATTTGTCCGCAAAATAAACAGGGGGGACAATTTTAGAGACCGGTAGACTAGAAATATAGCCCGGAGTATACGCTCTGTCTTGCATGTTCGTATCGTGTTTCTAGCCTATCACAAACGAATGCGGAAATCCATATAAAAGAAAAGCACCAAGCAGGGCTTGGCGCTAATGGTAGGAAGCGGTTTGGTCGGTTACAGGCGCTGCCATGAGGACGGAGTTCTCGACGGCAAAGATGCGGGCAGACCACATCCAGAAGTTGATTTTCGCGCCATCTCCGAGTTCGAGATCGGGGTCGAATTGAGTGGCTTCTCGGACCCATCCATCGAAGAAGGTGGTGGCTACGACCATGTGTTCGTCAGTGATTTCGAGGCTGGGATCGTAGAATCGTGCCTTACCCCTCTCAGCGACTCTTCTCAGCTTCACCTTGAGGAGCCAGAGGACCTGCGGGCTCATGAGAATGTGACACCCGGTCATCTGACAGTAGGCCAGCCACGAATCAACGATATGGTGAGCTATTCCTTTTGCCATTCTTGGCCTTCGCGGTTCCATAACGAATTTCCCTCCTAGAACTAATCTCTCAATATCTTTTTTATTTAATTACGTCAATAGAAAGGGGAGATGTCCTGCCTGATTTTCCGAGGACTGCTCGGGAGAGATACATGAAAGGAATATCAATGATACCCACCAACCATTTAATAATAGACTGGCCAGTAATAAGTGGAACGACAGGCATTACTCCATAAAAAGCGATGGTGACGAAGAGAATGCTATCAATGAACATTGCTGGAATGGAACTAAAAGTATTTCGCATCCAGAGATGTTTTCCGTGAGTGAGGTTTTTGAGCCACTGAAAAAGATGAGCGTCGATATTTTCACTAATATAAAAAGCAATAAGGCTGGCAATAATAATTCTTGGGACACTACCGAAGACTGCTTCAAAGGCAGCCTGATTTTCGAAGAAGGGTGCTCCCGTGGTTTTTAAAACGAGATAGGAAAAAGTAATGAGAGCAATCTGGGAAAAGAGAGCGATTAAGATCATCCTCTGAGTTTCTTTTTTCCCGAACTGTTCATTTACAATATCAGTCAGAAGAAAGGTGACTGAAAAAATAAGAACAGTTGCTGGAGCAAAAAATTCGGCAAAGCCTAAATTAAAGGTGATT
>JBBUHS010000030.1:0-1194 GCA_038055675.1 Patescibacteria group bacterium
AGAGATTGCAGGAAGGCGTATGTAGCTTTTCCCGATAGAGCTTTAGACTGAGTCATTACGATTCGGTCTTTTTTATTACCCGCATAAAACCACGAGTGGAAACCCGTGGAGAATCATTTGTCCACCCGATTGTTTTTCTTCAGAATCATCATGGTGTATAATTTTCTTAATATGACCGATCAACCCAAGGACCATCGTATCTTATCAATAGAAGACGATGAGTTTATTACGCTTTTTCTGACTGATGTTATGTGGATTTTTGGTACAGCTGATAATATTAAGTTAACCAGCGTGTCCAGTACGGAGAAAGCGATGGTGGCAATAAAAGATCAAACTAACAGACCAGATCTTATTCTTCTCGATCTGGCCTTACCCAATAAGGACGGAGACAAAGCGGATCCGGAAAACGGATTCAAGTTTCTTGAACTTTTAAAGACCGACCCAGCCCTCATGGATATCAAAGTTTTGGTTTTTTCAGGATCAAGCGATCCGAAATACCAGGAACGAGCGGTTCGTCTTGGGGCAGGCAAATTTTTAGTGAAAGGAGACTATCTTCCTAAAGAGCTCATTGATGTAATAAAAAACGCTCTCGGCATCACATCTTCCGCTGTGCCTATTCCTCAAACCCCTCAGCCCCCAGAGACAACTTCCGGCTCTATGAAGCCCATTGAACCTATTAAGCCTTCTCAGGTTATTGAACTGCCAACCATCCCGCCAGATCAAACATAGCGTTTGTAGGGAGTTGCTCTTCGTGGTATAAATTTTTTAGCTTTTTCCTGCTGGTTTTTTGTTCAGACCAGCTTAACTGATGGGAGGTTTTGCCAATGGCAGGCAAGCAGAGTTCGTGGGGTTTCCGAGTGGGAGAGAGGCCTGGGGATTCTCCGAGGAGTGTTCAGGGATATGTCGTGGTTAGCGGTGGGGATGAGTTTCTCTCTCGTCGCCTGAAGTGGATCAGGCATCCAGCCACCGTCAGCCTCGTACCGCTCCAGCAGGGGTTTGTTCATCAGGCCACCGTGATTCTGGAAGGTGGTCCGTGGGCTTCGGAGGCAAGCCAGGTCTATGCGGCAACCTACAACGCTGGTTTCAGTTGTACTGAGGTGAAGTCTCCAGCAATTCCGTTCAGTGACTTTCTCCTTCGGGAGCGTGCCAAGAAGTCGGCCTGAAAACCAGGCTCAAGCGCCAGAGAACTCTCTG
>JBBUHS010000031.1:0-2248 GCA_038055675.1 Patescibacteria group bacterium
CTCATTTGTTTTTGAATTTGGATGTCGCAAATGGAAAAGGAGGGGTTTGGGGAGCCTGCCTGCCGGCAGGCAGAGAATCCTCCGTTTGCTCCATCCGTTTTATTTTGGCGAAATTCGGGGCGGACATCATGGTTACAGTATATCATAACATTGTGATATACTATACTGATGCGATATGCTGTTGATAATGCAAGACGAATCTACAAAGTTGGGACTAAATCTAAAAAAGATCAGAACTAAAAAAGGTATATCACAAGGAGATATTGCTCGAGATTTAGGATTAAGTCGCGGATTTATTAGTACGATAGAAAATGGAAAAACAAATCCAACACTTTCAACTATCGCAAAATTAGCGAAAGCGCTAGGTGTTAAAGTAGGGGAGTTGCTATAGAGTAAATAATATATGCTTTCATCAGAAAAAATTAAGAAAATAATAAAGATTCCAATAATCCTCAGCACAGTTTTAGTGCTTGCTTTTGGATTTTTCTGTGTTGGGATGTTCAGCAAGTCAGCGACGCATATGACTATACTGGAAAATACTGAATCGATATCTATGGCCAGTGATGAGGAGTGTTGCGGGTCTAGCATTTCACATCATTTTGACACTTGGAAAAACATTACGTTAGCAGTGTCGGATAAGGTGCGTGATAGTTTGATGCTGCTAGTGCTGGGGCTCGCTTTAATTTTAGGAGGTAGTTGGCTCTCACTGCGACATCGCTATCCTTTATTAAATATCGATATTTTAGGATTAAAACTTTATATAAGACAAAACCCCGATCTTTTACTTTTCAATCATCTGAAGCTCGCTTTTGCGCGCGGCATTCTCAACCCGAAACCTTACTAACGTCTGAAGCCAGGCTCGATCTACAGCCGTAGTGAGGCAGTGGGTCTGTTTATGCTGGTATTTTTCATTATCCGCTTATAAAAAATAATTATCATTAAAATATGGAACACGAAACATCTCAACCTCCAGCACAAACTGCCACATTGACGATTCCGATCGCTGTGGTTATCGCCGGAGTTCTCATTGCTGGGGCAGTAATTTACAGTGGTGGCAAAGCACCAACGGACGGAACGGCAACACAGCCACAACAGCCGGTGGCACAGCAAACAGGTGATCTTGAACAGATGACACCGGTTTCGTCTGAAGATCATATTCGTGGTAATCCCGATGCGCCAGTCAAAATCGTTGAGTATTCGGATACCGAGTGTCCGTTCTGCAAACGTTTCCATGACACCATGAAGCAGGTCATGGATGAATACGGCAAAGGCGGGAAGGTGGCATTAGTGTATCGACACTTTCCGCTTGATCAGCTTCATTCTAAAGCTCGAAAAGAAGCCGTTGCACTTGAGTGTGCCAATGAGCAGGGAGACAACGACAAATTCTGGGCATATGCCGATCGCCTCTATGAAGTCACACCATCGAATGACGGTCTTGATCCAGCAGAGCTTCCTAAGATTGCGCAGTATGTAGGTCTTGATGTAAGTAAATTCAATACCTGTCTAACTAGCGGAAAGTTCACTAAGCACATCGAGGAGGAAGTTCAGAACGCAACTGCAACAGGAGGCAACGGTACGCCGTGGAGCATAGTAGTTGGCAAAAATGGCAAAAAGTATCCGCTCTCCGGCGCACAGCCGTATGAGACCGTGAAGCAACTTATAGAGCTTGCGCTTCAAGAAAAGTAACATGATAACCATCTCTCGCATGAAAAGGTTCTATGTTTTCGCGATGGGTACATACGGATTGCTCGCTATTCACATTCTGGAAGAAACCCTTCGATTAGGCATAGAGGGTGCGGAAGTTTCTGTTCTGATTCCATTCATTTTATTTCCGCTTGGTTTCATCGGTATCTACCTTAAGAAACAGTGGGGATTTTGGATGGCATGGTTCATGAGTGCTCTCGCCGCAGTTTTACCGACACTCTCCCATAGTATTCCATCAAGCCGAAACTACCTCGGCGCAATCTATAGTTTCTGGGATGGATTCTTGGGAGCAGGTTCGGTTCTGGTCGCGGTATTGTTAAGTGCCTTCGGAATTGCGGCAGTCGTTGTTGGCGTCAAAATGATTTATGCAAAAGCAATAAAGGTTGAATTCAATGCATCGTAGCCCCATGAAATTGATCGGGGGGTATTCTTCAAGAAGCAACACGACTGTTCAAGCTCTGCAAAAAGTATTCTGGAAACCGCTGTATACGCTTCTCGCTCTTGTCGTGAGCGCAGTGGTCTTTGCGTTTGCGGTCTGGCTCCA
>JBBUHS010000032.1:0-1857 GCA_038055675.1 Patescibacteria group bacterium
CCTTTCTAAAATAGTATGATCCAGTGCTTTTTTTGTTCGCAAAACATAAAAGAGATTGACTACAAAGAGCCGGAGCTTCTGAAGCGGTTTATTTCAGGCCAGGCAAAAATTATCGATCCTCAGCACAGCTCGATCTGTGCTAAACATCAGCGAGCTCTGGCCCAGGCCATCAAAAGAGCTCGATTTATGGGACTTGTTCCTTACGTTCGTAAGTAATAAGTTGCCTTCTCTATTACCCAGAAGTCCCCGCACAGGGGATTTTTGGTTGTATACTATATATCAATGGATCCCGTTAGAGATTAACCAGTTTACATGTCTCACCTATACCTTTTTCACAATAAACAAAGTCGAATACAGCTAGTACCTACTAATCTCTAACGGGATGAATCTCAATCGACAGATCTTCGACGCCATTTTCTATTACTCAGGAAAAGCCGGACTGCTCGACGCCTTTGGAGTTTTTCTTGCTGAGTATCTACCGTATTTTCTGATTATCGGTCTTTTCTTTTTTATCTCTTCCTACTCCACTTGGAAAAAGAGAGCGGCTGTTTTTTCTTTCTTGGTTTTCGTACCGCTACTGGCACGGGGAGTAATTGGCTATATCATCGGTTTTATCTTTCCTATCGCCCGACCTTTTGTGGCCTTAGACTTCGTGCCACTTGTGGGGCGGGTACCGGCCGCCGCTTTCCCGTCCGGACACGCCACCGTTTTTTTCTCGATCGCTTTCGTCCTCTTCCTTCTAAACCGATCTTGGGGTTGGAGTTATCTCCTAGCCACCTGTCTTATCGGTCTCGCTCGAGTTTTCGTTGGTGTTCACTGGCCTTTTGATATCCTCGGGGGAGCTCTTGTAGCTCTTATTAGTACCGGTATTGGCTGGTATCTTTTTGAAGATTATCTGAAAAAAATCCTATTTCCGCACCGGGAGGGTAGTTAAGGGTGAGTTGTATTTTTATATCACCTCCTTTCTTTGTGCAGTATTCTTGAATTAGTCCGAACGCACTTTTCTGAAAAATTCCCCCCGCTTGCCCGTCCGAAGCAAAAAGGCGAAGGAGGGCGAAAATTCGGCAACCCTCGAGCGTAGCGAGAGGAGCAGTCGTCGTATGACGGAAAGGCGGCGGCTTGTACTGAGCGACTCGTCCTGAGTGAAATCGAAGGGAGTCGAAGTGAGCGGCGCGAATGACAATTTTCCTTCGACGAGCTCAGGATGGTGAGTGGAATCGAACCACAAGTTTTTCTAAGGAGTTAAGTTTAACTCATTTCAGTAAATTCTTTTATGAAAATTCTTAAATTGAAAATTAAAAGTAAAAACCCCACGCGGCCGAAGCTTTATGGGGTTTGGGTGGGTCCGACATGGCGATCATGTCTCCGTCTCTTTCTCCTCGATGACCTGTCCGGTCCGCGAGTTGACGATCTTCTCCTTGACGTACTTACGAGTCTTGGATTTGACAGAGAGAAGAGCCATGATTCCCAGGATCGGATATCCGAGCGACCAGAGAATGATGCAGAGCGTCAATCCTGGCCAGACCAATATGCCGATGAAGCACCAGAAGACGTTTACGGGGTCGGTCATTTGGGAACCTCCTATTTTGTGGTTTTCTGTAGCTCGGCAATCGGCTACATCTCTGAAAATATCGGAAGAAGATATCCTCAAAGATATAGTCGACTTTTATCAAGGTGCAAATTAAGCCTACTTTACTGCTAATAACCTACATCAAAACCCCACAAAAAGTCAACAAAAACAAGAACAGAAACTTTTGCAAGTTTCCGTTCAAGAATTTCATTTTGAAAAAATTTTCTTCCCCCAAAATGCGAAACCGCCAATTCGTTTTTACCCCCAAAATTGAATACAAATTAGTC
>JBBUHS010000033.1:0-24631 GCA_038055675.1 Patescibacteria group bacterium
GAAGCCGACGCGGAGAGTTTTATTTCTCGAGAACCTCGCGCAGGCGGTTATTTTCATCCAGTCGAGACTTTCTTGTTGGAGGTCGTTGCGGAAGTCGGCGGACTGAGCAACAGCAAAAACTTAGCAATATTTTATGCGTGGCCTCCAATACAAAAGTCGAGACCCCTTGCCTTAACGAGGCAGATGATGTAGAATAGACCGATATGTTAACGAAGCGCGTTAAGACTAAAGTGGCTGGCGAAGTCGCCCGTCACGACAAAGATACTGGTTCAGCCGAGGTTCAGGTAGCCATTTTGAGCCGCCAGATCGAAGAACTGACCGGTCACTTAAAAAAGCACCGCAAAGATAACCACTCCCGACGTGGTCTTTTGAAGATGGTGAACCAGCGTCGAAAGCTTATGGCCTATCTGAAGCGTCGTGAACCGAAGATCTACGACAAGATTAGTAAGAAGCTTGGCCTGAAATAGATTTTGTTCATAAAATGGCTGATTACTGCGTTATGTCCTCCGTTCCGTCCTCGATGTATTCTTAATACAGTCCGTCCGCCTCCTGGCGGAGCGGTGCTCTCTCGAGAGTACTCGAGATAAATCGGACAAGCCTTGTAATTAACCATTTTCTAAACAAAATTTTCATCCATGCGTCCTAGGAATAATTCATTTGAGAACCAGCGCGTCGGTATATTTATTGACGTTCAGAACCTCTATCACTCAGCAAAGAATCTTTATCACGGCCGGGTGAACTACCCCGAGCTGATTCGTTATCTCGTTGGTGTTCGCCAACTGATTCGTTCGATGGCCTATGTCGTTAAAAGCGAGATTGGTCCCGATGCTCCAAAAGGCAAAACAGGGGAGTCTTCCCGCCCCGGAGGGGCGAGGCTCGCCTTGTCCGGAGAGGCGGCATTTTTCGAAGCTTTAGAGAAGGCTGGTCTTGAACTCCGCTGTAAGGACCTTCAGGTCTATCCCGATGGTTTGAAAAAAGCTGACTGGGATGTGGGTATGGCGGTTGATGCTATTCGCATGTCCGACTCCTTGGATGTGGTGATTCTGGTAACCGGCGACGGAGACTTTATCCCGCTCGTAGATTATCTGAAGTGGGGACAGGGAAAGTATGTGGAGGTAGCGGCATTTGGTGGCAGTGCCTCCTCGAAACTTCAGGATGTAGCAGATCGATTTATCAATATGACGAGCATTCCCCGAGTTATCTTAAGAAAATAAACTATGGCAATTAATAAAAAACAGTATTCAATCGAGGTAGCCGGTAAAACATTAACGTTAGAAATCTCATCGCTGGCCGAACAAGCCAACGCCGCGGTTCTTGCCCGGTATGGAGAAACAATTGTTCTTGCTACCGCCGTTATGAACCGAGCCGACTCCTCACTCGACTACTTGCCTTTGCGGGTTGATTACGAAGAGCGTTTTTACGCTGCCGGTAAAGTTTTGGGAAGTCGTTTCATGCGTCGTGAAGGCCGTCCTTCTGAGGACGGTATTTTGACGGGCCGCTTAGTGGACCGTATTCTCCGCCCTCTTTTTGATAATCGTATCCGAAGGGATATTCAGGTGGTAACGACCGTTCTCTCCTATGACGAGGAGCATGATCCCGGTTTTGTGGCTTTGATGGCGGCTTCAGCAGCCCTCCATATCTCAGATATTCCGTGGGCCGGACCCGTTGGCGCAGTTGGCATAGCGGAAATCGAAGGAAAAATTATTATTAATCCTGTTAAATCACAGATCAAGGATCCAAAGTGTGTTTTTGAGAGTTTTGTGGCGGGACCAAAAGGAACAATCAACATGATTGAGCTTGGCGGTCGCGAAGCAAAAGAAGAGATGGTACTTTCTTCTTTCATGGATGCTCAGAAAGAAATTGATCGCTTAGTTGATTTTATCGAAGGAATTCGCACTGAAATTGGAAAGCCAAAGACCGAAGTGAAATTGTCTGAACCAGACGAAGAACTCAAAAAGGCAGTTTTGGATTTTGTTACGCCTCGAATCAATGAAGCAGTTTTCGGAGGAGTGAAGGCTGATAAGAAAAGTGGTATCGGGGTTTTAAAGCACGAACTTTTTGAACATCTAAAAACTACTATGGTTGCCGAAGGGAAGGCTGTTAATTTCAAAGCCGCTGATTTTGTCTTTGAAGAAGAGGTAAATCAGTTAGTCCATAATGAGGCAATAAAAAACGAACACCGTCCTGACGGCCGAAAGCTTGATGAGGTCCGAGGACTGAGTGCGGAGATTAAGCTTTTTGAAAGAACGCATGGATCGGCACTCTTCACCCGTGGCAGCACTCAGGCCTTGGCTGTGGTAACTCTTGCACCTCCGGGATCAGAGCAGTTGATTGAAGGAATGGAAACAACCGAACGCCGAAACTTTCTTCTTCACTACAACTTCCCCCCATACTCAGTTGGAGAGGTCGGAATGTTCCGTGGACCAGGCCGCCGCGAAATTGGACATGGCGCTTTAGCGATGAAGGCTATCCGAGCGATGGTGCCAACGATCGAAGAATTTCCATATACCATCCGAGTTGTTTCTGAAATCATGTCTTCGAATGGATCGTCTTCAATGGCCAGTGCGTGTGCGGCTGGTCTTGCGATGATGGATGCCGGTGTACCGATCAAAAAATTAGTAGCCGGAATTGCAATGGGTCTCATGACCGACGAAACCGGAAACTTCAAAGTTTTGACTGACATTCAGGGTCCGGAAGATCATCATGGCGATATGGACTTCAAAGTTGCTGGAACTGATGCCGGCGTGACCGCCGTTCAACTCGATGTAAAATTCCGAGGGGTTACCAAGGAAATGATTGAGAAGACTCTGGCTCAGGCTAAGCAGGCTCGTCTCCACATCTTAGAAACTATGACAAAAGCAATCAGTGCTCCGCGATCTCAGCTTTCGAAGTATGCTCCAGCGATTGAGATGATTCGGATTAACCCAGAGAAAATCGGTATGGTCATCGGTCCTGGTGGTAAGATGATCAACGGTCTCATCAAGGCTCATGGTCTTTTAACAATTGATATTGAGGAGGATGGCCGTGTTTATGTTTCGGCTGACGATCGAGCGAAGGTGGACAGGGCAATCCAGGAAATACAGGGACTGACCAAAGACTATCAAGTAGGAGATATCATTGAGGGAAACATTATAAAGCTTCTAGATTTCGGAGCTATTGTTGATATTGGTGGTGGACGTGACGGCATGATTCACGTTTCCGAGCTCAAGGAGGGTTTTGTAAAAAATGTTACTGACGTAGTGAAGGAAGGAGATTTTGTTCGGGCTAAAGTCATTCGTGTGGATATGGATGGCAAGATTGGCTTGTCCTTGAAGCAACTTTCCTAAGTTGACTGACCTTCTGAAATAGGCATAGACTTACATTCAGAGAGGGAGCATTTTATGAAGAAGCTGATGCGCGGAGTATCGTTTCTCTTGGAATTCTTTCTCATGGTCATGATGACTATCGTCTGGTGTTTGGGTGTTGCTTGGCGTCCCATTCTGCCAGTACGAGGATCGAAATGCCAGTCTCGTCAGTCTTCGGAATCGTAAGGCTTCGGTTAAATCAAACCGGAGCTTTTTATTCTCAGATTATTAAGGTTTAAGGTACAATAGTTCATATGGCAGAAGAGATAAGTTCAGAAAATCCCTTTTCCAATATTCCAACCGCACCGACAATTGAAGTCAGGACTCTTCATGGTGACGTGCAGTCAATGAGTTCGACTGGGGGCACAACGATGCAGGTGGAGGACGTAACCGAGATGATCGGTCGGAAGGTTTCGATTCCTGTGTCTCAGAGGGAAGGAGGAGGCAACATTCTTTTTAGGATGATTGTGCTTGTTTTTACAATTTTAATTGCAGCACTCATCGTCAGTTTCATTATGAGAGCTGACTTATTGCCCCAGATTCCATTTCTAAACGGTTTTTTCGCGCAGTCTTCTTCAACTACTGCGACCACCACAACACCTCGAGAGTACGTACCCTCGGCCTCGACGGTGAATTTTGATCCCTATGCTGATATTGAAGCGTTGCGATTTTTCCGTATTGATCCTGACGCTACGCTTTTTTTGACTCTCAGTTGGGGAGCGGCCGAAAGAACGGAGGACCTACTAACATTTTCACAAAAAGTCACAGAGAAGTTAAAAGAGGTTTCGGGATCAGCGAAATTTATTGAACTCCAGCTCACAAAAGATGGCGGCAAGCCTGCTGACACGCTCACCTTCGCGTCTCTTTCAGGGATCAACCTCTTTCCCGCGCAGTTTATGACCGAAAATTTTACTCCTCATATAGCAGCCTTCATCCATCGCAACCCTAAGGGTTCTTGGCCAGGTTATATTTTTAAGCTTCTTCCCAATAAAAACTCCCGACTTCTCGCTCCCCAGATTCAGCTTTTGGAACGATCTCCTCAAGTAGCAGCCACTCTTTTTCTTGTCTCTCCGGGAACGCCGATAGGAGGATTCGTGGGTAGTACGAGGGGAGGCTTACCCGCCCGAGAACAGACCTACACTACTCCTGGTGCCGTTATTAGTTATGCCTGGCAGGATCGCTACTTTATAATCAGCACTTCTTTTGAGGGTCTCGAGGAGGCGCTTCGTCGTCTTCAGGGTTAAGTCCTGAACGACAAAAACACCTTTGCGGGGTTTTTGTTATAGTGAGAAGAATATTTCTACTCAGTTTCAGTTTCTCCGCTACTCGATGAACTCATCTTAAAATGTTCGTCGAAAGCCTTAACGGTTGCTTTTTCAATTTCCCGAAGAGTTTTTTTATCTTCCTTTAGTTTTTCACCAACATTCGTAATACCGTTTCCCAGGCGTTCTCCTTGGAAGGAGTAACTAGCGCCGGATTTGGTAACGGTGCCATACTTGAGCCCAGTATTTAAGACGTCAGATTCATAAAGAATTCCCTGGCCATAACCGATATCAAACTCAGCGGCACGGAAGGGAGGAGCAACTTTGTTTTTCACTACCTTCACTTTTGTTCGGTTACCGATTACATCTTCTCCTTTTTTAACTTGGGCGATACGACGAACATCGAGGCGGACAGAAGCGGCAAATTTCAGTGCCATGCCGCCAGGCGTAGTTTCGGGGTTTCCAAACATAATACCAATCTTCATGCGAAGCTGGTTGATGAAAATAATCAGCGTTCCGGTTTTGGCGGCCAAAGCCGTCAACTTTCTAAGGGCTTGGGCCATCATTCGGGCCTGACGACCAACGTGCTGAGCTCCCATTTCGCCGTCGATCTCCGCCTGAGGAGTCAGAGCTGCCACTGAGTCTACCACCACCACAGAGATCATCTGTGAACGAACTAAACTTTCTAAAATATTCAGAGCTTCTTCGCCACTTTCCGGCTGAGAGACTAACAGTTCATTTGTGTTTACGCCGATTCGTTTTGCGTACTCTGGGTCTAGGGCGTGCTCGGCATCGATAAAAGCAGCCTTACCACCCTGTTTCTGAGCCTGGGCTACCACATGAAGAGCGAGTGTTGTTTTACCGCTGGATTCTGGTCCGTAAATTTCTACGACCCGTCCGCGGGGCATACCACCAACGCCAAGAGCGAGGTCTAGTGAGAATGATCCGGTGGGAATTATGGCAACGTCCACCTTGGGAGTTTCACCGAGCTTCATAATTGCACCCTCGCCGTACTTTTCTTGGAGATCGTGGATCAAACTAGTGAGTTCGTCCTTATTACTTTTCTTTTCTTCTTTAGTTTTTGCCATGGAGTCCATTGTATCACAAGATCTTTTTTGTCTTAAAAATGTATATAAAAACTCGACTTCCCCTCATTTTAGGGGATAGAGCATATTGTTGTCAACTATCTACAACAGTATAGACGAAGGCCGGAGTTACTCCTCCCTTTCTGAGGAGGTCGTATTTTCGGTTGAGGAAGAGCTTCCTCCGTTGGTTGAAGAGGTGTTTTTTATTGAGGATGAGGCACTTGGTGTATAGATAATCTGACGGAGTACTCTGATCTCCTGACCGAGGAACTTTTTGGCCTGAAGTTCAATCGTATTCATTCCTTCTTGGAGAGCGATGTCTTTTTGCCAGAAACCATTTTCATCCAAAGACACTCGTTCGCCGTTGATAAAAAACTCATCGCCATTTTTAACACTGCCAATTGTGGTAACCGGTGTAACGCTCACGGTACTGACTGCTTCAGTTGGAAAACCGATTTCTAGTCTCGGTTGGCCGACGACTTCAGGAAGTCGGAAAAGGAGATAAATAGCGAGGAGGGCTCCTACTCCTGCGATCCAGACAATACCTTTTTTTGAGGAGAGAACTCGACGCGCCACGGGAAGGCGATCGTTTTTCCCAGAACCAACAGTCAGTTCATCGGTGTGAATGTTGTTCCAAACCTCTTGTCCATTAAAGTCCAGTATTCGGCCAATGATGATTATGTAGTTTCTGAGATAAGGAGCGGGAGGAAATTTCTCGGTATTGCCGCCGCTCATGTGTTCCAAATACTTGAGGGCAATGCCAGAAGTCTCGGAAAGTTTCCGGACGGTCATTCCTTTTCGTCTCAGGCCTTCATTAATAAGAAGGGCGAGTTGGGCTTCTGGATGGCTTGCGTTTGTGTCTGCCGTTTCTTCGCGGGGTGGCATATAGCCCTTAGCTTATCCGCACCAGTGACTAAAGACAAGCACTAGCCAAAACTTCCCGCTTCGCCCGCCTTGCTGCGAGGCAGGCCGTAACCTTCGCGAGGCGAATCATCAAACTTGTCGACAAAGATTTCGCGGGGCTTGGCACCATCACCGGGGCCGATTAAATTATTTCCCTCCATAATATCTAAGAGACGGGCGGCCCTGGCGTAGCCAACCTTGAGGCGTCGCTGGAGAAGTGAAGCGGAGGCTTTGCCTGCTTCTTTGACTATAAGGACAGCTTCGTTATAAAGCTCATCGTCTCCGTCACCGTTAAAGTCATCGAAAACATCACCTTTTTTCTCGTCCCCCTCGGCATTTCCTTCAAACGGAGCCGTGGTGTCCTCAGCCTCTTCGTTATTGTCTCGAATGAAGTTCGCAACCTTGTGGAGCTCTTCTTCAGAGATATACGTTCCCTGAATACGTTTTGGTCGCGAGTATTCGGAAGAGATTAAAAGAAGATCACCGCCACCAAGGAGTTTTTCAGCACCGCCGGTATCGAGAATGGTCCGTGAGTCAATCTGGCTCGCAACCTGCAAAGCGATGCGGGTCGTGATGTTGGCTTTGATCAGTCCGGTAATAATCTCAACTGAAGGTCGCTGAGTAGAAAGTACCAGATGGATACCGGTTGCGCGGGCCATCTGCGCCAGGCGGATAATAAAGCCCTCAACCTCTCGGCCATACGTAGTCATCAAGTCTGCGACTTCGTCAATAATGATTACGATGTACGGCAGTTTTTCATCCTCAGTCTTATTGTTATAACTCTTGATGTCACGACAACTGGCTTTGAGGAGTAGGTTATAACGGTTGTCCATCTCATTTACCGCCCACCTAAAAACCGAGAGGGCTTTTTTGTTTTCGGTTATGACTGGTCCGACAAGATGGGGGATACCTTCATATATAGAGAGTTCCACCCGTTTTGGATCGATCATGACCATACGCAGATCGTCCGGCGAATTCTTATATAAAAGAGAGGTGATGAGTGACTGAAGGACAACTGATTTTCCAGAGCCGGTGGCGCCAGCAATCAGAAGATGAGGCATCGTCGCAATGTTTCCGAAGATTGGTTCGCCGGTGACGTCCCGACCAAGTGCAAAAGAAATCGGTCCCGATTTTTGGAAGTCGGGGTAGCCAACCAGGCTTCCGAGTCGGACCATCGCCGCCACCTTGTTTGGAATCTCGATACCGACCAGAGATTTTCCGGGGATTGGTGCTTCGATACGAATCGGATGGGCGGCTAGAGAGAGGGCTAGGTCTTGGCTGAGGGCGGTGATACGAGAAAGCTTTACGCCTTCCGCGGGCTTCAGGGTATATCGCGTTACCTTTGGACCAATATTAATTTCACCCATTTCAACGGCAATACCGAAGCTTTCCAGGGTGCGCTTAATGATATTAGCGTTGGCTCTGAGGTCACCAGTTGTCGGTTTCTCAGTTTGAGAATTTAGAAGTTCAATTGGTGGTGGGGTATAGTTCTTAAACTTCTTCAGACCACCTTTTTTCGGAATGAAAACATCGGTATTGCCCTCTTTAATTTCTGGTTCCGGTTTTAGTTTCTCTTCGTGTCTTAGATCGGCTTTTGTAATAATCGGATCGATAATTGGTTTTTCATTTCCCAACACTGCCGGAGAAGTAACCTTTAATTCCGGCTCTATTTTTTGGCGTTCAGGAAGTTTGAGGCGAAGTGGCAAATTTAAGATCACAATACTTGAGATCGTGAGAATAACGAGATTGATGACGGTGGCCGCTACGTTTCCGAAGGGACCGCGAAGTGAGCCAAGAATGAATCCAAGGATGCCGCCGTGCCCCGGTGAGGCAATTTCAAGGAGAGCGAGTGATGAGAGAAGGAAGAGGATGCCACCAATGGCGCTCATTAAGACTACGGGCTGGTGTTCTCTGGAGAGGAGGGTAAGTCCGATGACAAAGAAACTGAGAGGCAGAAGAAAATAACCCCAGCCGAAGAGAAGAGCTAGGCCTTTATAAAGAGCTTCGCCTGCAGGACCCGCTTGGTTAATACCAGCCAGACTTAGGATAATGGCGACACCAATTAAAATAACTCCGAGAATACTTTTTTTCGCGTCGGGGTGAAGCCGGTGCTTGGGATCACTCCGGCTATTTTGCTTGTCTATTTTCTTTGCCATAAAGGATTGCCTTCATTTTTCCACAAAAGCTGGAAAATTCAAAGTTTTTGTCTTTGATAAAGTCTGAGAATAAAAAAGCCCACTCCTTCGAGTGGACTACTGAATCATGTGGATCGCGTTATTGAGTCGACAGAGCTCCCCCCAGTGTTTCCAGAATGACCGAGGACTGAGCCCGCGACTCCATCGGCGGATCGTTCTGGGGGTTACCCCAGTTCTCCGAGCCATCTCCTCGATAGTTGCTCCGTAATGGAACTTCAGATGGCAATCGAGATCCTTGGCTCTGGTCTGAACGCCGTCGTCCACACTGAACCAGAGGGGCAACGGGAGATGGATTTCTTCTCCTTCGGATGAGTAGGGCACGAGAGCGCAACCCACGATTTTGAAGTAGGCGATTCTGAATCGGAGATGACGAAGACAATCGAGTCTGGTCGGCCATTGGCCACCACAGAGCGCGAGGACTTGTTCGACCGAAAAGGTGACTCCTTGCATAATTATTCCCCTTTCTTTGCTGCGGCTAAAATATCATTACAGCTAAGAGATGTCAAAGTGGCGAACTAATCTTCTAGGAAAGATTTTTTCGTTGACAAAGAGGTGTCCCTCACGGTAATACTTAAAGTAGTATAGAAAGGAGGGACACCGGATGACTAGCCAAGTGCCTGCTACCGACATCCTCCAATCTTTCCTCAGGATACTGTGGTCTGAACGACCAACGGCGGAGTGGATAGTTAAGTCGCTCCAAGGAATTCCCGAGCTCAAGGAGCTGTGGGAGTGTTCCTCAAAAAGACAAGAGCTCCAGATGATTCTGGAGGACGTCGCTAACCACGACTATCATGTGAGGAAGGCGGAGGATGAACTTCGGAAACTTCAGCAGGCAGATGGATAGGGGTCAGAGTTTCGCTCGGCCCCTATCCACCCCACCCCTATAAACTGTAACGTATGGATACCCTAGTTTTTGATATAGAAACCCAAAATTTTTTTACTGATCCCGAAGTGGGTTGGGGGAACTTCGGAGCTCTTAAGATTTCAGTAGTCTGTGTGTATTCGTATGCCCACGATAAGTACTGGTCCTTTGAAGAACATGAGATGGATAAGCTGGCAGAAATGTTTGGAACCTCAAATCGTATCGTTGGATTTTCTATGAATCGGTATGATGTACCGGTGGTTCAGTCCTATTTTAATAAAAAAGGATTGTCTCACGTAAACCTTTGGGAAAAAGAACGAGTGGATCTATTGGAAGAGATTGAGATAACAACTGGAAAACGGATCAGTCTTGATCGCTTGGCCAAGGCCAATCTTACGACTGGTAAACTACGTCACGGCTGGGAGGCGATTACCTTATATAAGGAAGGCCGGATGGAGGAGTTGAAAGAATACTGCTTGAAAGACGTTGAGCTCACCAAGGACCTGTATGATCTCTACCGCACCAGGAACTACCTATTTATACCAGATAGGGAGACGGGCAGTGTTTCCAAAGTATCCTTTTAATTTATCTGAAATCAATTATCTATATAGATGATTTAAAGCAAGGGCTGGTTGAATACAAGAATGAAAAAAATATCTGTAAAAAAAATCTACCTCGATTATGCCGCAACCACCCCGGTAGCTCCTGAAGTGGAAAAAGCCATGCGCCCTTACTGGTCGGGGTGTTTTGGGAATCCCGGATCGCTCCACTCTTTTGGTCAGGAGGCAATGGCGGCTATCGATTTGAGCCGAGAGCGGTTTTCAAAGATGATCGGCGCCCAGTTTCGGGAGGTTATTTTTACCGGCTCAGCTACCGAGGCCAATAATCTGGCTATTCGAGGAGTTCTTCGAGCCTGGCAGAAGAGGCATGAGGGCATTCCTCGCCTTATCGTTTCCTCAGTTGAACATGAGTCAGTTCTGGAGACCGCTCGATTACTAGAGAGTGAGGGGGTAGATGTGGCGTATCTTTCTGTTAGTAAGGAAGGGTATATAAATATGAAGGAACTAGAGTCTGCCCTAAACGACCAGACGGTCCTTGTTTCTATTATGTACGGGAATAATGAGATTGGGACAGTCCAGCCGATTCAGAAGATTTCTCGAGTTATCTCGGACTTTCGAAAACAGCACAATGCAGCCTATCCCTTGTTTCACACCGACGCTGTGCAGGCGCTTCCTTATATAGTAGTCAGGGTGGACGACCTTGGAGTAGATCTTGCAACTTTTTCTGGTCACAAGGTGTATGGACCTAAGGGAGTGGGAGCTTTGTATGTTCGTGGACTAACTGAGCGAAGCGTGATTGAGCCTCTTCTAGCTGGCGGGGGACAGGAGTTCGGTTTTCGATCAGGGACAGAAAATGTTTCTCTGATAGTTGGATTTGTTAGGGCCGTAGAACTGAGAGGGCAAAAAAGGAAAAAAGAAGAAGAGAAAATCACTGCTCTCAAAAAGTACTGTTTCCAAAAAATGAGTCTTGTCGATAAAAAGATTCTTTTGAACGGGGTCTCTTTAAAAGAAGGCCTGCCACACATCCTGAATGTTGCTTTCTCTTCTATTCTCGCTTCCGATCTTCTGGTTTACCTTGATTTGCACGGCGTGGCCATTTCGGCTGGCTCGGCCTGCACTGCTCGTTCACCCGAGCCCTCACATGTCTTAAAGGCTTTGGGACTACCTACTGACCGCATCAGTCGCAGTGTCCGTTTCAGCTTTGGATCTGACACGACCAGGGCTCAGATCGATACCGCCATTCGTTTAATTAAAAAAAGATTTCTTGAAAAAGGGCGGTAGGGTTTATTCGTTTGAGGGAGGGAAGAATTTGACGTTTTACCTTGTTTCTTTTAAAATAGTATTAGAGTACTACTATGGCAAACTTTAATCGTTTTACTATCAAAGCTCAGGAAGCATTGCAGAACGCCCAGGAGCTGGCCGCGGTCAAAAATCACGGTGAACTGAAGGCACTTCATCTTTTGTCGGCCTTGATTGCCGATGCCCAATCTTTGGTTCAGCCAGTCCTCGCTCGTTCAAGCGTGAATATCGACGAGTTACGAGAGGAGATCGAAATTGCTCTCGAGCGTTTACCAAAAATTGCCGGCGGTACTGGTGTGGGCCAGCTCTATCTCTCTCAAGAGTTGATGAAGATTTTAGACCAGGCGGCCAAGGTGGCAACTCAGCAAAAAGATGAGTTTGTTTCCTGCGAGCACCTACTGTTAGGAATCTTGGAAGTAGCTTCACCGGCTCAGGCGCTTTTACAGCAGTTTGGTCTGCGTCGGGAGGCGGCCCTTCGAACACTGGCCCAGCTTCGTGGTTCAACTCGAGTAACGGATGAAACTCCAGAGTCCAAATTCCAGGTTTTTGATAAGTACGCGATTAACATGACTGACAAAGCTAAAGAAGGGACACTCGATCCGGTGATTGGTCGCGAAGAGGAGTTGCGTCGTTTAATCCAAGTACTTTCTCGTCGAACGAAGAATAATCCTGTCTTGATTGGTGAGCCGGGAGTGGGGAAGACCGCCATCGTTGAAGGTCTGGCTCAGCGGATCGTATCCGGTGATGTTCCAGAATCTTTGAAGGGGAAGCAGGTTTTGATGCTTGATCTCGGAGCCTTGATTGCCGGGACAAAGTTTCGTGGTGAATTTGAAGATCGACTAAAGGCCTTTATAAAAGAAGTAAAGAATGCGGCTGGCCAGATCATTCTTTTTATCGATGAGATTCATACGATTGTTGGTGCTGGTGCCGCCGAGGGCGCGGTTGATGCTTCAAATCTCCTAAAGCCAGCTCTGGCTCGCGGCGAACTTCATGCTATTGGTGCCACCACTATTCGAGAGTACCAACGTTATATCGAAAAAGATGCCGCTTTGGAACGTCGTTTCCAGCCCATTATGGTTGAAGAACCAACCGTTGAAGATAGCGTTACCATTCTCCGCGGCCTCAAAGAGAAGTATGAGATTCATCATGGTATGCGCATCTCAGACGAAGCTATTGTGGCGGCCGTGAATCTTTCCGCTCGCTATATCACCGATCGCTTTTTGCCGGATAAAGCAGTTGATGTGATTGACGAGGCCGCCGCGTCCCGAAGGTTAGAAAGCGAAAGCTTGCCGAGCGAGCTTGATCGTACTCGGCGTGAGATCACCCGACTTGAAGTAGAGCGCCAGGCGATTACCAAAGAACGCCACAAAGATGCTACTCGTCTCAAAGAAGTTGATAAGAAAATTGAAGATTTGAAAAAAGAAAACGATGAACTGTCGAGTCAGTGGCACACCGAGAAAATAAAATTTGAAACGCTTCATCAGCTTCGTCAAAAAGTAGACAACTTTAAGCGAGAGTCGGAGGTAGCAGAGCGAGAGGGGAGTCTCGAGCGGATGGCCGAGATTATTTATGGAGAACTGCCTCAGGCCCAAAAAGATTTTGAGGCCTATGAGAAAAAGCATTTTGGTGGCAAGACGAAAAAAGGATCGTTAGACAAACAGTTTATCAAGGAGGCGGTTGATAAGGATGATGTGGCGGCAGTAGTAGCTCGCTGGACCGGTATTCCGATTCAGCGAATGCTTGAAACAGAAAGTGAAAAACTTGTGAGAATCGAGGATGTTTTGCGTGAGCGAGTAGTTGGTCAGGAGGAAGGCATCCAGTCAGTGTCCGCAGCCATTCGTCGAGTGCGAGCCGGTCTTTCCGATGAGAATCGCCCCTTGGGATCATTTATGTTCCTTGGTCCGACCGGAGTTGGTAAGACCGAGCTTGCCCGAGCGCTGGCTGAGTTTATGTTCAACGACGAAAAAGCGATGGTACGCATTGATATGTCCGAGTATATGGAGCGACACACGACCAGCCGTTTGATCGGTTCACCTCCGGGCTATGTTGGTCATGAAGAGGGGGGACAGTTAACCGAAGTTGTTCGCCATCGACCGTATAGCCTCATTCTCTTTGATGAGATCGAAAAAGCCCATCCCGAGGTTTTTAACATGTTGCTCCAGGTGCTTGATAATGGTCGTTTGACCGACAGCAAGGGCAAGGTGGTAAATTTCAAAAACACTATTATCATTATGACTTCTAATATCGGTAGTCATTACCTCAAGTCAATTGCTGATCTCGGCTTTAAGAGTGCAGCTGGTAAGGATGGTGTCGAGGACTATAAGAGTAAAGTACTGGGAGCCCTTAAGGAGTCATTTCGTCCAGAGTTTCTGAACCGTATTGATGAGTTGATTGTTTTCAATCCGCTCCGACCAGAGGCAATGCGCCAGATTGTGGAGATCCAGCTTGCGGCAATCGAAAAGAGGCTCAGGGATCGTCGTATTACCATTCAGATAGATGAAAAAGCCAAAGAGTATCTTGCCAAAGAAGGTTTTGATGCTGAGTTTGGAGCCCGCCCGGTAAAGCGATTGATTCAGAAAGTTATCTTAGATCAGCTCGCAAATCGTATAATTAAAGGAGAACTCAAAGATGGTGGAAAAGTTAAAATTAGTTCGCGAGCAAATTCCCTGGTCTTTAGTAGCTAAAGGAGCGGTTTTTGCGACTGCCTGGCTTTCTTTGCCCTACCTCCTTTTCCTGATTGTAGCTGCTTTTTTGTTTTTCAGTCCCCCTTTCCAGGCCGTCCGATTTCTTCCCATTTTTCTGTTTTTATCCTGGTTATCTTATATTTCTTATCCTGGCCCTCGGGAGGCAGTTTTTCTTGGCATTCTGTTTCTAGTTGCTTTGGGAGTTAAGAATCTTGTTTTCATCGATCGAATCCTAGCCGCTCAGGTTTTTTTAACCACCGCTTCTTTTCTTCTGTGGCTAGCCGTTTTTACTGTCAGTCCCCATCCTGGCTTTTCTTTTTTTTCCTCATCTCTTCTTATCATTTTTCTCCTTTTCTTTCTTTTGCGGTTTATGTTTCAGTTGGGCCAGCCGGAACGCCTAGCTCCTACCCCCCTTCTTCTTATGGTCCTGATGAGCTTTCTTTCTTTACAGTTAGCTTGGGTTCTCGTTCTCCTACCAGCTGAACCGGTTTTTCAAGCTCTCTCGCTGGCAATACTAACCGGTTTTTTCACCGAGTTTCTTTTCGGGTACCTTAACCGGTCTTTGAATGAGAAGCGAACTCATGTTCTTTTTTACGGTGTCTGTCTTACCCTTCTTGCTCTTATTCTCTCCCTTCCTTTCTCTCTCACTCCATGAATCAGAAGATAACCACCATAGTGCTTCCGGTCGCGGGAAAGGGGGTGCGTCTGATGCCCCTTACCCTTAATACTCCCAAGGCCCTCGTTCCAATTCTCGGCAAACCCCTCCTTTTTTATTTAATTGAAGAGGCGGCACTTTCTGGGATCGAGGATGTTCTTTTAATTACCAATCCAGAGGTTCGACCTGCTTTTGAAAAATTCATAGCTGAAATGATTCCCCAGTTTCCAGAACTCACCTTCCATATATATGAGCAGAAAGATCCCTGGGGTCATGGACGGGCAGTTCTCACCGCTTATGACTTTTTGAAGGGCAAGCCTTTTATTGTTCGTTTCTCTGACGATCTGATTTTTGGAGATGAACCGGTTTCTCGATCTCTAATTAATCTTTTTAGTATTCACGAGCGGCCGATTATGCTCCTAGAGCCCGTTTCTCCAGAACGAGCTTCGTCATATGGAATAGTAAAGATTTCAAAATCACTTTCTCCGGCACTCCATCAGATAGCTGAATTCATAGAAAAGCCAAAGGACCCTCCTTCCAATCTATCGGTACCTGGAGGATATGTTTTTACGCCAGAACTTTTAGAACATCTGAAGGAAGCAGAAAAGGAAGCGCCAAAAGAACCAGACGGACTTTTAATATACAGTGCCATCTATCCGGAACTCGATCGAGGAGGGGAGATTCTCGGTTGGCAGTTTCCCGGAAAACGATTTGATTGCGGTAGTCTCGAAGGCCTTCAGGCCACCGAAGAATTCTTGAAGCAAAGATCAACTGCTTAAATTAAAAGTCTCTTTTCAGTGCGGAGCCTTGTTGTTTTTTTCCTATACGACTTTTGGATAAACAGTGTTTCTCCGTAAACCCACGGAAGCTTGTTTAGTCTTTGTCGTTATGCCTACCGGCAGGCAGGCCTTTGGGTAATAGTATTCTCTCAGTACCATGCATAGCCTTTGTAACATTTTTCCCACTATGCCTTTTGGATTTGGAGGTTTCTTTCTTCACCGACGAAGCAGTATTAAATTTATCTCATTATGTCCTTGGAACACATTGATTCCTAAATGCGGAGTCTCCTCCACTTTCTCCTATATGCCTTTTGGATCTAGGAGAAAGTGGAGGAGACGGAGCAAGTTGACACTCTTTCCAAAACTCTGTTAGACTGGGCCATCTCTTATGAATGAGGATTTTGATCGAAGCCCCTACACCAAGAAAGCTTTCGAGCTGGCTTACGCCATGCTCCGGATATCTCATTCCATAAAGTCAGAAATTATTTCCAACCGTCTGGAACATTTCGCCCATAAGTTGCTCGAGGTTTTTTCCGGCGGAAGATATGAAGAGGGAGCATCTCTGATAGAGGAGTCTGCCTGGTTTATTCGCCTTTGGACCGACCTCGCGGTTATCCACAGACACTTAGGAGAGTCCCTTTTATTAGAGTTGAGCAAACTGAAGGGATTAGCACTCGAAGCCTCGACAGCGGCAACCTTGCCCAGATCAGTTGAAGACCTCTTCCCCAGCTCCTTTTCTTCCCCTAGTCAGCCTCAGCCCGAAAAAAGGAAAGAACGAGTTGTCCATTTGCCACCTCGAAGACTAGAGGAAAGGTCTGCCAGTTCATCGGTAAAACAAAGTTCTTTCCACTATGACTCTTCAAATCGGCAATCGGCAATCATTGAATTTGTTAAGGAAAAATCAGTATCCGGCAATGGAGATGGGGTTTGCCGGATGAAGGAGATTCAGGATAAGTTTCCGTTTGTGAGTGAGAGAACGCTTCGCTATGATTTGCAGAAAATGATTGAACAGAGAATTTTGGAAAGGGTTGGCGGGGGACCGATGAGTGCTTACCGATGGGTTGTTTCTTTACCTGAGCCTTCCGTAACTTCTGACCCAGCCACTCGTTATAATAGTTAGCTTTCCCGAAGTTTTCCTTCCACAAGGAACACTCTGGAAAAGTGTAGTGGAATTGATTACAATCGTTTCACGTTCAGTGTGAGGCTGAACAGAGCATAGTATTTAGGGGTTAGAATTTAGGAGTTAGGACGAAGGAACAACTTGAGGGTTCTTTTCGGAAGCTAACTAATTACTAAATTCTAACTCCTAATCACTACCCCCCAGCCTCGCCCTGAAAGCGAGTTTTTTGTTTTTTAGCTATGCTAAAAAACACCCTGAGTAAGGCCGCCAGAAGGCCGAATCGAAGGGTATTCCTTCCTTAATAACGGTGTTGGCTAGGTGAATCTCTTCCGTCCCCCCTCATCCTCACTGATGGGCGATGGGTCGAAAAGAGAAACGCAGTTGCCATTCTCAAATAGTATTTTTCCTCAAAGGTCGAGGACTAATGAATAGGAATCTATTCTTTGGTCGATAAACAAACAATTTAGTCGATTACAAACAATAAACAATGAGTAAATCAACAAAGAAAGTTTTGGGAGCTGCGCTCTCTGCCACCACCGCTGTGTGGATGTCAGGTGCGATGCTTCTCGTTCCTGTTGCTCATGCTCAATCCACTGCTGATTTGCAGGCGATGATTAACGGCCTTTTGGCCCAGATCGCGCAGTTGCAGGCGCAGTTGGGTGGTGGCTCGACCACTTCAGCTAACCTTCCTTCCAGCGACCTCACCGTTGGTTCGACTGGTGCTGATGTGACAGCTCTCCAGCAAATTCTGATCTCGAAAGGCTATCTTAAGATTGCCACTCCGACTCAGTATTTCGGATCGCTCACAAAAGCAGCTTTGGCAGCATGGCAGGCAGCGAACAATGTTTCCCCAGCCGCTGGTTACTACGGACCTAAGACTCGAGCCGCTATGGCTTTGACGATGGGCACCGGTACTGGCACAGGCACTGGAACCGGTACAGGTACCGGAACTGGTACCACCGCTCCAGCCACTGGTTTGGCGGTAAGCTTAGCTTCCGACAATCCGACAGCTGGCGCTTTGATCTCGGGTGCTGGTCGCACTCCAGTTTTCGCAGTTAACTTAACTGCTGGAAACTCGAGCGGCGTAACTATCTCCGAAATCAAGTTCACTAAGCAGGGCGTTCTCTCCGATTCAGCAATTGCTGGAGCTTACCTCGTCGAAAACGGCAAGGTTCTCTCTCAGTACTCTTCGCTCAACCAGGGAGTTCTCTCCTTTACTGGTATTAACTTGAGCGTGGCCGCTGGTCAGACCCGAAAGGTCTGGTTAGCAATTGATCCGTCAACTGGTCTCTTGGCTGGAAACACGGTTTCATTCGCCCTTTCAAGTGCTTCAATGGTTTCCGCAGTTGACGCCACGAACTCGGTTGTTACCCCTTCAGGTAGCTTCCCGATGAGCGGTAACGTCTTCACGGTGACCACCGTTTCTAATCCTTCAATCGCAACGTTTGCCCTAGTCTCTTCATCTGTCCCTACTACAGTCTTTGCGGGAACGCAGGATGTGCAGGTGTCTCAGTGGATTGTGACTGGTGGTAACAGTTCTGTGATCTTGAAGTCAATTAACTTCAAGGTTACCGGTTCTGCGAACAAGAATGACCTTAGAAACGTCAAGTTGTACATCAACAGTACCCAGGTTGGCGATACGCTCGCTCAGGTTTCTGCTGATGGAAGTGCCTACTTTGATCTCACCACAGGTTCAACCTCAGTGAAGATCAATACTGGTTCTTCAAACTTGCAGGTCCGCGCTGATGTCATGGGTTCTCCGAGCTTCACGTTCGCGTTCCAGCTCTTGAATGGCTTTGACGTCTACGTGACAGACTCGCAGTACAACGTTCCAGTGGCCGCTTCGGTCACTGGTGGTAGTGGCACAACCATTACTATCAACCAGGGACAGGTAACTCTGTCTTTGGCTTCGGATACTCCAACTGGCAACATTTCTAAGGGCGGCTCAGCCACTAACCTGGCCAAGTTCACCTTGTATGCAGCCGGTGAGCCAATCAAAGTTAAGTGGTTAGACTTCGGTTTGACCTTTAATGGAGGCACCGTTAACTTGGATGCCACCATTAAGAATCTTGCTTTGGTTGACGACGCAGGAGGACAGATTGGTTCTACCGTTAACTCTCTGATGACAACGAAGACCTGTACTTCAGGTTTTTCGGCAGCAACAAGCTCGCCAGTTAACTGTTTTGGTGACAGCACGTCCCCAATCAATTACATTGTGCCGGCCAACACGACCCGGGTACTCACCCTTCGCGGTGATGTCCAGTCGAATGCTGACTTCAGTACTGTTACTGGTCGGTTAATCGCTGGTTCTAGTAACTTACAGGGCATGACCTCAAGTCAGACCAACTCAACTGGTCAGGTTTCTGCCAGCGCCTTGAACTTGGTTTCTAGTAACTTGACGACTGCTAAGAACTCCGCAATTGGTACTCAGACAGTGGCCGTTAACCAGACTGGTGTGAAGATTGGTTCGTACGCTTTGACTGCCTCGGCAGCTGAAGGTGTGAACTTGAACACCATTAACATCACGATGAGCGCTTCGGGAACTTTGTTCTCAAACCTCCGACTGATGGTTGGTTCAACCCAGTTCGGCACAACACAGCCAACTCTTTCGGCAAGTGGAATCTATGGCTTTAATGGCACATTGAACATTCCTACTGGCCAGACCAAGATCGTTGATGTTGTTGCCGATGTTCTTTCGACCATTGGTGCTCTAACCTACCCAGCTGTCACGACCCTCTCGGGTTGTAACGGTCAGGGTGCGGTAACCTTCACCTCCATCACTGGTTGTTCCGCAACTGGTCAGAGCGTCAAGGGCGCAGGACAGGCAACTGTCCAGGTGGCTCTTGATTCCGCTTCTCCAGCCGCTGGACAGTTGGTAATGGGTTCAACTGGTAACACTTTGGGAATCTTCCGCTTCACCGAGACATCAAACGTTGAGGATGTGAAGATTACTCAGTTGAACGTCTTCCAGCAGGTGGCTTCAACCACCACGAGCCTCTCGGCTTTCTCAAACGTCGCCCTCTATCAGGGAACGACTCTATTGGGAACAACCGGTGCGGCTACGACGTCTGTATCAAGCTCTAACCCTGGCGCTGGTTACTTCTACACATTCAACTTGTCGACACCGATTATCGTTCCATTGGGAAATTCGGTTGCCGTTACTTTGAAGGGTGATGTTTCCTCGTTCGGTGGATCTGGCGCAACTGACAACACGACTCACGTGTTCAAGATCGCCACTTCGAGCGATGCAGCTAATAACGAGCTGTCAGAAACCATTGTCGCTTTAGGTAAGACTTCTAACGCGACTTCGCTTATTAGCTTGTCTTCCTCGAATGCCAATACTCAGACAATCTTGCGAACCAAGTTGTCTGTCGCTGGTGCTCCGCTCGGTGCAGTCACTAGTCGAGCCAAGACTTCGGTTGATGATTTGGGTACGATCAGCTTTACCGCTGACTCTGCTGGAGCGCTTCTCTTGAATACGGTAACCGTTACCTTCAGTGGTAATGCTCCTTCAGGAACGGCGTTCTTCGACAGTACCGCTGTGGTACTTTATGACCCGGATAACAACACGAGTTACACAAAGTCAGCTACTTCGACAACTAGCATCTCGTATAACCTTTCTAGTTATGCGGTAAGTGCTGGTGCCACGAAGACCTTCCGAATTCGACTTAATTCGAACTCGGTGGATTCTAGCGGTACGACAAAGAACGCTGCTGCTAACGTAACTAATGGTCTTGATGCCAAGATTAACGCTGGCACGGATGTAACCTACACGACGGCTATCTCGGGCGGCACCTCAGGTGTTACGCTCCCGACAGCTGGTCCTGGTGCTCCGCCGATCGTTGTCAACTCAGTCTCGTACATTATTGGTACATAGTCTGAGTTTCTTGCGAGAACATCAGTTTTCGTAGGAAAGATCACAAAACCCCGCCAGGGCAACCTAGCGGGGTTTTGCTTTCCATAGGATTTCTTTTTAGGTACACTCAAAGACACATGAATTATTTCTGGCAAAAAATCGTTCGCTGGTTGGTATATGCCGTAATTGTTGGAACCCCGCTCTTTTACCTGAAGAAGAGTGTTTATCCGTACACGGTCTCGAAGACGCTGTTCTTCCAGATACTCGTTGAACTGCTTTTTATTGCCTGGTGTTTCTTGATGGTGGCAGATCGTCGCTACCGACCACGCCTTACGCTGGCTACTGCCGGCCTCGCCATCCTCATGGGCGCCTTCCTCCTCACCGCTTTTTTGGGAGTTGATAGTGTGCGAAGTTTCTGGTCAATGCAGGATCGGATGCTTGGAGTCTTTGCGTTTCTTCATCTGGCAGTTTTTGGACTAGTCGTAGCGAGTACTCGAGATCTTTTTAGTGAAAAAAATGTTTTTATAGCTTCTCTCTCCACCGCTTGTTTCATTACCTTACTAGCCATTATCCAGCTCTCAAACCCCAACCTACTCCTCAATGAGCCGATTGGAGGCCGGCCAGGGGCAACCTTTGGCAACCCATCTTTCTTAGCAGGGTATCTCGTGCTCCATATTATCTGGCTGGTTTACTGGATTTTGAGATCAGACAAAAAACTTCTGGAGTGGTGGGCATTTTTAGGAGCTGAGGCATGGCTCATTATTGGACTTCTGGTGACCCAGACTCGTGGCAACTTAATCGGCCTGGTGGGAGGGCTCATTGTCCTCGTGGCTCTTTTTGCTTGGCATCCGCCAAAAGAGAAAGGCTTTTTCTCCCGGCGAATGTCTTACTTGGGAATACTCGCTATTCTCTTTATTGGTCTAACTGGGTTTTTCTTTACCCGATCGAGCACCATCTGGGAGGGAGTACCAGGGATAGAACGCTTCAGAACACTTTCTTTGAGTAGTGAAGATTTGGGACCTCGTTTGGTTGCTCTTCGAGTTGGCTGGAAAGGATTTTTAGAGCGTCCCATTTTCGGCTGGGGTCCGGAGAACTTTAATGTGGTATTTAATAAACACTACGAGCCATCCGTTCTCCGTCTTAGTTATGTTGAGACGCGGTTTGATAAGCCCCACAACTATCTTTTGGAGTTATTGGTGATTGGCGGGCTAGTTCTTTTTCTGAGCTATCTTGTTTTCATCTCTTTCTTTTTACTGATTGCCTGGCGAAGTAGGGATCGTTTGTGGGCCCAGATTATAACCTCAGCCTTAGTCGCTTATGTCATAGGAACAGCGTTTATTTTTGAAACACTCGGCCAAGCACTTATTTTCTATCTTCTCTTTGGTCTTACCAGTCAGCGGTATCTGGTAGAAAGAAAAGACGCGGCCGAGTCGCACAAGAAACAGGAGAAGAGAGGAACAGAGGGAGGCGAAAAGATTTTTATCTACGGATTGGCAGTCGTGGCGGCAGTCCCCATCTTTTTTGTGAATATTTCGACGATGCGGGCTACGTATTACCAGTATCTTGGTTTTACGACTTTCAGAAACAGCCCTGCCTTAGGGATGGCCAACTTCCAAAAAGCAATAATGATCGGCAGTCCCTATACCTGGAATCTTGAGCGCGACTACGCGGCGGCGATGTCCGAGGCTTATTTCTACAATTCAGAGCGCGTTGACCCGGCGGCAGTTGAGGAAGCAATTGGAAGAATGGCGCGAGTGGCAAGTGAGCATCCCTTAGACGCTTATAACTATTACGCTTTAGTTGATATGTATAACCAAACCGTGGATATTGATCCCAAGGGACACATCGAAAAAGCAGAGCAGGCTGGGGCGCGTGCTTTGGAACTTAGTCCTAATCGCCAGCAGGTTATTTTTTCCTTAGCGAAGACCCGGTCTCTGGCAGGAGATCCAGAGGGGGCGGTTCTCACGGCCAAGAAGGGACTTGATCTTGATCCGCTAGTACCTGACGCTCATTTTTACTACGGCCTCCTTTCTTACGCGGCAGGGGATAGTAAACAGGGGTACGAGAGCCTTAAGCAAGCCATATCTCTGGGGCGGAAGTGGAAGACGGTCAACGAACCGCTTACCGTCGGGAACTTCTTCGGCGACTCAGGACATCTCGATGAGGCGATTACGCTCTACAAGCAGGCCAAGGAAATATCCTCGGATCATCTCGAGGTTCGTATAAAGCTTGGAATAGCCTACTTCTTAACGGGGCAGAGAGATGAGGCTCGGAAAGAGATCCGTGAGGTGATGGATCGGGTTGATATTAAAACCGTAGCTCGCTATAAGGACATTCAGCCGATACTCCGAAACCTTGGCCTAGAGTAGGGGCGTGGCAGAGCAGGTTGGGGATTTTACAAACTAGCATAAAACCTCGGTTTTTTGATATAATACCCCCAAAGAGAAAAGGTCGAGGAGTTATTTTTCTTATTCTACTATTCTATGACTAAAGATGGATTATCAGAAGCCTTAATGAAGGCTGTTGGTATGGATGCAAAAAGCCATGCCAAAACGGCTGTTGAAGCCGTGTTTGAAATTATTACAAAGACCTTAGGTCGCGGTGAGGAGGTTGCTATTGCCGGGTTTGGAACATTCCGAATAGCCAAGCGAGCAGCTCGCATGGGCGTGAATCCAAAGACGGGAGAGAAGATCCATATTGCTGCCTCTGTGAAACCGAAATTCCGAGCCGGAAAGGCTTTAAAAGAAGCCGTTGCCTAGGGTTCAAAAGAAAAAGTTTTCAATTGCAAAAAAACACTCCCTTTAGAGAGGGAGTGTTTTTTTGCTGACTTCGCTTATTTCTAAAAATACCGTATATGCCTTGGCTAGTTTTTCGAGGGATGATTTTGTCTTTTCGCGTCCAGCATCGACTTCATGATTGGCGAAATCTTTCCAGGCGTTCTGATTTTCCAATGACGCTTCTTGAAATATCGCTACCGCTTCTTTCTCGAGAACAATGATTTCATGATCGGCTGGGAGCTTAAAGGCGTCAAGGGTTTTCTTGATATCAGAGAATCTTTTCGCTCCTGTTTCAAAAAGAACCTGATTACTGTTCCAGTCGAGAATACTCTGAATAATAAACTCGAGCTGGTCATCAGCCTGCAACTTCCTCGCGGCAAACTCCTTAGCCATATCTTTGGCTCCTTTTAGTCCCAGGGTGTCGATTTGGGTTTCCTTATAAGAATAGAAGCCAATATTTTCTTGGATCTGGCGGTGAATCCATTCGATAAAAGCTTTCCCTTCCGGCGTAGTGGTTCTGACTAAGGAGAGCTGAGAATCGAGATCTTCCGCATTTTTTCTGAGGCAGCCACCCGAGATCTTTAGAAGATCTTTTCTAATTTTCAGCTCAGCGAGTACGCCCAGAGAATCATCAGGATTTACTCTGGTTTGGATTTTTTTCAACTCATCTACCTTAGTGCCAAAATCACAAAATCCCGCTTCAGCGTGAACGGTTCCCGGAAGACTTGTAGTAAGGGCCAAAAAAAGCCCAAGAATGATAGAAAGGGAACGAATCAGTTTCATTTTTTAATTTGAAAGAAGCTCTAAGACTTCTGCTATTTCAGGAGTCGGGGTGGTTGTGGCGGTAGAGGCGGTGCTGGTCTCAGTTGCCGAAGGGGTTACGGCTGGACGAGGGGCTTTCTTCCTTAAAACAGCAGGAGTGGTGGCTGTTTGAAGTGTGCTCGAGCTCTCTTCGTAGTCGAGACCAAGAAGCTTGATCTGGATATCGATGGCTTCAGCTTCGGCTCTCAGACCGCCAGAGTTCAAGCTATTAGACCGAATAGGGGAGAAGAGACTTACTAAAGAAGAGTTACCAACCATGACAAAAAGGAGGAGGCCAACCATGGCCACAGCTGCTCCGTACTCAGCGACGCGGAAGAATGTAAAAGAAAACCAGGAGGTTTTTGAGTTTCGCGGGCTCATTACGATCGTACTCAAAGACCGATCGGCGTAGTTCCGATCTGGTTCGATATTTTTTAGAATCTTTAAAA
>JBBUHS010000034.1:0-967 GCA_038055675.1 Patescibacteria group bacterium
GAGGGCTTCCACAATATTTTCTGGAGTGATGGAAAAAGTATGGGTGAGACGCTCGATATAAGGATCGTCAATGTCAAAAAGAGCAGCGGTCAGATCTCCAGGCTGAACAGAGTGATGCTTATTTGTTCTGGCCTGATGAAAGGCATTCAGAAGAAGGGGCGAGGCAAGAACAGTTTCGTATGGATTTCTCTCTGCATTTTTTTCTCCGAGCCAAGGGTCAATTTTTTCTTTCAGAGTTTTTTCTTCTACATCGAGTCGAGAAAAAAGTTCCTGCACCTGAGAATTTTTGAGGAGTTCTTTGAGGAGGGTAATATGAAAAGGTTGGTGACTTGCTCCGGCGATTACGAGCGCTCTTTCAAGAGCTGTAAAGGTTCCAGGATAAAAGTAGTGAGCGATATTCAGTCCTGCCTCAGTCTTTAATTCCTCAAGGTGCATATCGCTGTCGTGATAATGAATTAGTCGATCGCCCCAAAAAAGCAGGAAGAAGGCACCTAAGAATTGCAATCCACGAACATCGCTGATTAAAAGAAGGGCAGTCAGAGTTGCGAAGAAAAGATAGCCAATACCAGAAAAGACACGAACAATAAACCTGCCAACCCCGCTCATTCGGAGGCGAGGATCATCGAAGTAGACCGTGTAGTTTTCGGAGAGGGTCATGGACGATTAATAAAAGCTAGAAATGCTTGGAGGAGAAGAATGATCGGAACTGCCAGCCAGATACAGTACAAAGAAAGAGCGATTCCTCCGAGAAAAATATAAATCACACTGCCGACAACGAGTCGAGCGAGACGGAGAAGCGGTCCGATAATTTGTCCGACGATCGAGTAGTCCTGATAGAGTGGTTCGAAAAGATGGGTGATGGTAATACGGAAGGCCAGCGTTTTTTCAAGATTCAGGAAGAGATGTATTCCTTGGCGCGCGAAGAAGTACGAGCCATCAACATACCAGTGATGGAAAAAGATACTGA
>JBBUHS010000034.1:977-1839 GCA_038055675.1 Patescibacteria group bacterium
CCACAACCGTCGGGCGATATAGAAAAAAGAAAGAGAGAGGAATGAGCGGGACTGTTCCATTTAATGCTTCTATTATATCACTTCCCTCGGGCGGTTTCTTTAGAAGAGAGTTTTTGGAGGTTGTGGCTTCGGAGATTCCTTCTCTTCTATTGGCGAAACCGACTCTGTTTTTATAGACAGGTTGTTTATCTTCTTCAGGAGGAGAGGAAGAAGGACGAATCCTGCTTCAAACTGTTTTAAGATTTCAGTCGAACGTAAAGCGGCTGCCGGATGAAAAAAAGGAACAATAATGCGCCCACCGGTACGGAAAGCCTTTCCTTGGTCGCGGGTGATTTTAGCTAAGGGCAGAAAGTAGTTCATAGAAAAACGACCAAGGGGAACAATAATCGGCGGATCAATGATTCCAATCTGACGAGTGAGATAGGGCTTATAGGCTTCAATCTCTTCGGGCAAAGGATCGCGATTTTCCGGAGGGCGGCGTTTTACGATGTTTGTGATGTACACATCTTCTTCTTTCCAGCCGATAGCCCGAATATTTTTTCGTAAGAGTTGTCCCCCTCGTCCGACGAAAGGCCGTTTCTCGCGGTCTTCGTTTGCGCCTGGCGCCTCGCCGATAAAAAGAACTTCGCAGTTACTATTTCCTTCGCCAAAAACTAAGTTTGATTGGCGGAGAGGTAGGGTGATGTCAGAGATAAGTTCTTCTTCCAGGCGCTTGAGGAGAGTTGCTTTATCCTCACTACTCATCTCTGAAGGTAGAGAGTGATTGTGGTGTTGCCGTATTCCAGCCGTTTACAAATTGATTTTCAATTACAGAAGACTGAGGATTATTCCAACGAAGAAGATATGAAAGGGAGTATCCTTC
>JBBUHS010000035.1:0-1153 GCA_038055675.1 Patescibacteria group bacterium
AGCCTTGCTTGTCCCCGGTGATACCACGGGTGGAAACCAGCGGAGAATCATTTTCATTTTTTAATTTATTACTACTGCGCCGCTTCGCGGAGAATTCCTTGAGCTACTACAAACTGCTTTGCGATACTGACTGACGGGGCGACAGCCATTGGTTCATCTGGTTTTCGGTCGGCGTAGTTCACAATAATCTTTCTTTCCTGAACCTCGATATTTTTTGGGGAGATGCGATCACCGATAAAGATAGCGTTTGTGCCTTTGGTTTTTCCATTTTCATTAACGGCGGAAGTGATGTAGTAGAAGGTACCTGTGCCTCCTGGGTTTTCGACTAACATCATCACCGCATCACTATCCCCATCATTATCGAAGTCACCGACTACCGGCACTCCGAATATCTGAACGGTATCTTCTACTCCTGATCCAGGAACAGCTTCTCCTTTATACTTACCCTCGGCGAGCGTAATTGGCTGTTCGTCTATGGTGTAGGTGGCGTTTAAGGGATCAAAGACAGCCGGCGGCTGGCTGACCGACACGAATGGTCGGAGCGGCGCTACAATCGAAGAGGTGGATCCTCCAAAAAGGAGATATCCTCCGAAACCGAGAATAACAACTGAGATAATTGCGATAATTAATTTAAAGCTCACACCCTGATCATATAATTAATCTTAAAGAAACTCAAAAATAGTGATCACGCCCGTGGAGTAAAGGAGGTTGAACACCAGATTGCCAGCGATAATGGGCGGAAGGATATGGATAAAGCGGTAGCCGAGAAAGCCCATTGGAATAACGAGGAGTTCATTGGGAAGGGGAACGACGGCAGCAAAAACAAAGAGGATGATGGGTGGTCCCCATTGGTATTTTTTCCGAATAGCTTCAAGCTTCTTCACCACTCGACTCTCGGCCGTTTGGGAGGTTATTTCAAAACTGAGTTTTCCAATAAAATACGCAACCATATCAGCCATGGTTACTCCTAGGGTGATGGTCAGAATACCGATCCAGAAACTCAGCCCTGATTCGAGGAAGAGGGGTAGGAAGGCGATCGCTGGTACGGGTACAGCTAAGTTGAAGCCACTGATTAAGTCGATAACAAAAATTCCCGGATTGCCATAGGAGGCGACAATATTTCTTTTCGTTTCATTTTCTTGGGCCAACCCGG
>JBBUHS010000036.1:0-4757 GCA_038055675.1 Patescibacteria group bacterium
CGGAAGCCATAAAGGAAAAGCTGAGAATGCTTGCAATAAGCGATATTCCCAAAAAGGCCGAGATCAGTTTTTTAATATCCGGTTGCATAGAAAGGTAAATCGAGTTTCACCTTCTATATTATAGGGTAAAAATGCCGCTCCGAAGAGGGTTTGAGATATACACAGAGCGGAAAAACGTGGTTTTAGGCTCCCTGCTTAGGAAAAATTGTTTGAGTAATCTCTATAATTTCCTGGATGCTTAGATTTTGAGGTCGGCTTTGAGGTGAAATTGAGAGTTTTTGAAGCAGTTCAGTAGCTTTTTCTTTAGAAAGATCAACCGAAAGGTTATTTAAAACAGTTTTTCTTGGCTGGGCAAAGAGGAGTCGAACTGCTTCATGGTATTTTTCTGGAGAGATAACAGGCTTTTTCTTTTCCGGGGTAATCGTAATAAGAGCAGAGTGAACTTTGGGTGGAGGAGAAAAAGCCCCTGGTGGGACAGTAAGGATTATTTCTGGTTTCCCCCAAAACTGATCACTCGCCGCCAAGCGGTTCATCGCTGGTTCTTGAGCCGTCACTCGCTCTGCCACTTCTTTCTGAATCAGGAGCACAATTTTTTGCGGTTTGTTTTTTAACTCACCAAGGATTCGAAAAAGAAAACCGGTGATGTAGTAAGGAATGTTTCCGATAACCGCGTACTCCCCTTCTGTTTTTTTATCTACAACTTCCGTCAGAGTTTCTAAGGCATTACCGAAATAAAGAGAGGCATTGGTATCAGAAAACTTTTTTGTGAATGCTTCGGCTAGCTTTGTGTCTCTCTCGAGGGAAATAATTTTTGATTTCGGATTTTCTTTTAAGAGCTCTGTTGTTAGTTCTCCATGGCCTGGGCCAATTTCGATAATTGTTTTTACGCTGTTCGGCTTAATCGCACGGGCAATGTGCGCTAAAACTTTTTTATCTTTCAGAAAATGTTGGCCGAGTCTTTGCATAGAATTTAGAACTTAGCATCTAGAATTTAGAATGGCAAGCCGTATTTCCTAACTCCTAAATTCTAGTCAATGGAAATGTATCGCTCTTCATCATCAAACGCTCGTATTTCCCCACTTTGATTTTCAAAAACTAAAAGATCCTGGGGTAACTCAGATAGAAATCGAGATGGCAGATCATAAAAACTAAGAGACAGTTTTTTTCTGGCTCGCGTTATAGCAACGTAGAGTAGTCGACGTTCCTCCTCAGTTTCTGCCACCGTTCCGTATGATCGCGAGTGTGGTAAAACACCTTCATTCACACCGATAATAAAAACCTCATCGAACTCCAATCCCTTCGCGAGGTGGATGCTCGAAAGAATAACAGGCGGAATTCGTGTTTGCAGCTCTCCTTTGATTGAGTCGGTTGATTGAAGGAGGCTCACCTGCTCCAAAAACTCTTCGAGAGTTTCAAACTGTTGGGCGAATCGAAGAAGTTCCATTATATTTTCTTCTCTTTCGGGCACATTCAAATAATGCTTTTCGAGGTTCTCAAAATATTGTACTGTAGCCAAAAACCCTTTAATAGCCTGCTCGGGACGCACTCCGCGGAAGTTGTCAGCTACTGCGTCAAAAAGTTTAAATCGAGTTTTTGTCAGGTTCTTTTCGAGCCTCGTCCGGCTAACTTCGTCGACTGGATTCGAGAGGTAGCGCATGGCGGCAACCACATCCCTCACCTCCAGTCGCTCATAAAATTTCAGTCCCCCAAAAACCTTATAGGGAATCGATCGCGCTAAAAGCGTTTGTTCAATTGCTCGCGACTGGGCGTTAGTGCGATAAAGAACAGCAAAAGTTCGGAGCGGAACCCCTTCCGTTTCTTCAGAAATAATCTGAGTCTGAATTTTTTCTCCCACCCATTCCGCCTCATCATTTTCATCCGTTGCTTCATAAATCTGGACCAAAGGCCCAGCATCATTTACGGCGCGGAGACTGCCACTCGCTGATTCAAGGCGAATAGTATTCTGGGTAATAAGCCTGGAAGCTGATTCCAAAATATTTCCGGAGGATCGATAGTTGTCTTCCAAGATAATTACCAAGCTGTCCGGCCAGTCTTTTGGAAAGTTCAAGAAGATATTAATGTTCGAGCCGCGAAAACTATAGATCGTTTGATTCTGATCACCCACCACGCTTAAGTTTTTTGATTCTCCAGCCAGAAGCTTAATCAGTTCATACTGAATATTATTAATGTCCTGATACTCATCAACCATTAGGTGGGTAAATCGCCTCCGGTATTTTTCTAGAATTTCCGGAGACTCTTTAAAGAGTCGCACCACTTTTTCCAAGAGATCATCAAAGTCGAAAGCATTTTGTGTCGCGAGCGATGCTTCGTATTCGTGATACGCTTGAAGAAGAAGCTGTTTATCAATATGCGAGCTTTCTTCCAACTCTCGGATCGGGAGCATTCCATTTTTAATTTTGGTAATCGTCTCCCCTATCTCGCTTGGCATCAGTTTTGGTTTTTCATTTTGAAATCGCTTGGCGATTTTTTTAATTACACTCCAGCTATCGCCATCATCAAAGATTGCAAAATTTTTCTTTCGGCCAAAAGCCGGAGTTTCGCGGCGAAGGATTTTCGCACCTAAAGCGTGGAAGGTGCCAATATAGCCATAAGGAAAAATTCCAAGATTTTGTATCCCGTTTTGATATTTGCTATCTACTATCCCTTTTACACTATTTACTATCCTTCCAGCCATCTCCTTGGCCGCCTTGTTGGTAAAGGTAATAGCACAGATATTGTCTGGTGAAACCCCATTATTCATAAGATGAAGGTATCGGTGGGTCAGTGTGTGGGTTTTTCCGGTGCCAGCTCCGGCCACAATTAAAAGAGGCCGAGAGGGTGCTTCGGCTGCCTGCTTCTGCTGGGGGTTCAGAGACATAGATACTGTATTTGTAACTCGCGTTCTCTTTTTTAGCAAAACTATTTTCTAATTTTTAATTGAGGTAGCTTTGGATATCTCGGAGAATCACATCACTCGCAACAGAATAAGAGTTCGTCCGGTTATTTGAATCCTCGGCCATAACAAGGCCAATCACATATCCTCTCCAGAAAACGGGCGAACCCGATCGGCCTGGGTAGATTTCCATTTTTGTTTCTATATAGAGCGGTGTGTTTTTGTAATACTGATCCCCCTGATTTATTTTTACTATTTTTCCGACGCTACCCGTAAAATATAGTGTTTGGAAGGAACTTCCCTTTCCGGTCGTCACATCACCGGGAAATCCATAGGTAATCACCTCCTTATCAACGAGATCAATGTTTTTTATTGGTAATATTTTGGCATACTCAAAAGAAGTCGGCAGAGCAGTCACGCCAAAGGTCGGCCCTTCCTCGGTAATACCGTTTATATAAAGAAAGGCAAAATCAGAAAAGAACGCTTCGTTATTACTCATACCAAAACGATTTCGTACGTAGATGGGTTGCAGTGTAAATCCTAAAACCGGAACTTGGGTCAGAGGATTAATCGTCAGGATCTCATTTCGCGTTGGAATGACATTGCCTTTCGCTACTCGCCCAGCCTTACATGCTCCAAGACTATATTTTACAGTTACTGGGTATGTTGTTTCTCCAATCGTGACCACCTCCTCTTCATCAGCCCACTCGAGTATATGTCTATTTGTTATAACATAACCACGGGGATCGATAATGACTCCCGATCCTTTCTTCATAGTTTCTCCTCGGAAAACCTCACCAGTTAGTGGATGGCTGAAACTATAATTATAAGAACAGACGATTCCTAAAATACTCTGTGGGTTTATCGTTTGTTCAGGAGGCAGTACCGGAGCGGCTGGCGTGCTGGAAGGAATCTTAAAAACAGTTGTGCTGGTTGGCACAGATATTCTTTGCACTAATGATTTTGCCTGATCAAGCCAGCTTGTTGTAGTAGTTGAAGCAATAGTCTTTTTCGAAGAAGAAATAGCGATAATTTCTGAGGAGCTTACAGCTGTTGATGTTTCTATTGCAATAATTTCAGGTTCTGCCTCATTTTCCATAATAACCACTTCCTGAGGAGGGGTTATTTCTGGTACTGGTTGTCGCAAGTTCGCACTGAGTCCAAAAAGAACTGAGGCGAAAATCAAGGCGGAAACAGAAAGAAAAAGAATCAAGACTGATTTCATGGTCTTATCCTACTACCTTTCCCAGTTAGAGAAAAATGCTTTTTAGATTACTGTTCCTCCCTGATGCGGTAACTAAATGCCTCAGCTACATGAGGAAGATCAACTGCCGATTTTTCTTCGAGGTCGGCAATTGTTCGAGCAGTTTTAAGGAGTCGGTAGTAGCCCCTTGGAGAGATATGGTGTTTCTTCAGCGAAGTCATAAAGTCTCGAGCCTCTGGAGTGAGTGGCACGAAGTCATCGACGTGCTTAGAAGACATCTCAGAATTAACATGAATGGGCAGCCTCTCGAACCGTTCTTTCTGGATCTGGCGGACTCGTTCGACCGACTTTCGGATGATTGGAGTTTCCTGAGGTCGCTCCCCTACTTTTTGCAGCTCCTCAATTCGTACCCGGGAAACTTTGACCTGAAGATCGATGCGATCAAGGAGAGGACCGGATATCTTTTTTTGATATCGAATGACTTCATAGGCACTACACCGACATTCTTTCTCCGGATCACCAAAAAATCCACAGGGACAGGGATTCATCGCGGCGACTAATGTGAAGCGTGCCGGAAAAGACAATGTCCCCTTGGCCCTTGAAATGGTAATCGTTCCATTTTCCAGTGGCTGCCGGAGAGCTTCTAAGGCGCTTCGTTGA
>JBBUHS010000037.1:0-1235 GCA_038055675.1 Patescibacteria group bacterium
ATTGAAGAGGATCTTCTACGGCTCTTATCAGCTATTAAAAAAGTTCTTTCTCCTAAGTCAGGCGCTTTTTTCCTCTTAAACGGATATGCCGCCGGGTACTCACCGCAGTCATTCCTTCAGGCTGTCGAAAGTTTTTTCCCTCGTATGAACGGAGAGTTTGGGGAACTTCAGATTGGGGAAACAGACTCAGATCGGACCTTACCAGCCGGTGTTTACGTGCGTTTTGTGCGATAGACGAATCTTTCTCCGTTCAATTTTCTATGCTTAACTTATGAAGTACCATGTTTCCAGCATCCAAAGAATTTAAAAATGGTTTTCGCGCTATCCGTTATTTTCTCCAACCTTTCAGTCGCGAGTTGGTTATCCTTATCGTTTTAGGAGTACTTTCGGCGATCGCAAATGGCTCAGTTCCTTATATTACAGGGCGGTTTTTTGATGAGCTTATTAATGTTGCCGGAAATAGAGCTGAAATTGGATTTGGCGCGCTGCCTCTATGGGGATTTCTTTTGCTGATCTGGGCAATCATTCAGCTTACGGCGAATGTGGTAGACTGGATCAATGATCGAGTCGGACGTACCGTAAACTCAAAACTTCATTTTAATATTCAGGTTGATGGCTTTATCCATCTTTTTAAATTGCCCCTCCTCTATCACAAGAATCATCATATACACGGGGAGATGCAGAAAATTAATAATGCGGGTTGGCGGGTCGGAAGTATTGTTCGGAATGTGGTTAGGATCGGGCCAGAGTTCCTGAGTCTTATCATTGGTATCATTCTGGCCGCAAGCATTAATGTTTCTTTGGCTGGGATTCTGATTATTGGGGTACTACTCTACAGTCTTTTGCTGGTTCGAATTCTAAAACCAGCGGCAGAGAACGACTCTTTGGCCCATCGTTCCTGGAATGAGAAATGGGACGAAGCCGCTTCGGCAGTAACGCAGATTGAAAGCGTAAAACAGGCGGCGGCAGAAGAGTATGAATCAGAGAAAACACGAGTTGGTCTTGCGGTAGTCACATATGCCCTGTGGCAGAAGCTGGAAACGATCTGGAGCAATGTCAGCTTTTTCCAGCGAGTGATCGTGCTCGGTACTCAGCTTACCGTGTTTATGCTGTCAGTTCGCTTGGTAGCAGACGGGTCACTTACCATTGGAGAACTTTTGGCTCTAAATGGATATGCCGCGATGTTTTTTGGACCATTCGTCTCGTTGGGGTACACCTGGCAGACAATCCAAAAT
>JBBUHS010000038.1:0-727 GCA_038055675.1 Patescibacteria group bacterium
ACTTTCTTAATTGTTCAGAATTCCTTTTTTTAATTAAAATCTCTTTTATTTCCGAACTATTTATCTCTTTTGTTCCTTCTCTAGAAATTACTTCTTTGAATTCTGGGAATGGATATTCTTTTCCTTTTCTTGTGAATATAAGATGCGGAATCTCTAATAATTCGCTAGATTCGCCATACATTTGATTAGCTAATTTATCCGAACCCATTATAATACAAATTTTTCCTTTTTCTTCTTTTAGGACCGCCGAGCCAAGTCGCTGCCTGTAACGGACCCGAGCCATTACGGGATAGGGTTTAGTGAGTAGTGAATGGGGTATAGGACCTAAGAAGTTTACTGAGCTCAAGATTACCTCTTTTTTATAGAGTGCTTGATTGTTTTGTCCCTCAACGACGACTATCGTATTCGTTGCCACGTCTTTTTCTGCGACGTACAAGGGTTTAAAACTTTTTTCTTTACTCACCCTATTCCCTAAACTGAGTCCGTGGCGCTGGCCGATTGTATAGAAGGCCGCCCCATCGTGCTCGCCGATTTTCTTTCCATCAGAAGTAATAATTATTCCCCTTTTTTCAGGAATATATTGCTTTAAGAAATCGGCTAAAGATACTTTCCCCAAAAAACAAATTCCTTGCGAATCTTTTTTCTGAGCAGTCGAAAGTCCGGCTTTTCGGGCGATCTCGCGCACTTCAGACTTCAGATAATCTCCAATAGGAAAAAGACAGTGTTT
>JBBUHS010000038.1:737-4608 GCA_038055675.1 Patescibacteria group bacterium
AGTGTTTCAGCTGTTCTTTCTTCAAGGCCCACAAAAAATATGACTGATCCTTTTCTGCGTCCCGCGCAGTGGATAGGGTATAGGATATGGGGTATAGGGATTTTTTTCTTCGACTATTCCCTAGCCTGACGTAGTGGCCCGTTGCCACACAATCAGCTCCCATTGATAAGGCTTTATCAAAAAACAAACCGAACTTTATTTCGCGGTTACACATCACGTCTGGATTTGGGGTAAGGCCATTGCGATAACCCTCAACCATATACTCCACCACTTTTTTCTTATATGCCTTCTCAAAATCCCAAACATAAAAAGGGATACCGAGATGGCCGGCCACCCGACGAGCATCCTCAGCATCGGTCTCCGCACAACCATCAAGATTATAAGAACGCATAAAAATACCGACGACATCGTAACCTTGTTTCTTCAAAAGATAGGCGGTGACGGAGGAGTCCACCCCACCAGACATTCCTACAAATACTGTTTTTTTACTTGACTTCATTTAATTAAAGTGAGATAAATTATCTAGCAATAGGAATCCTAGCGTGGTAGCTAGGATAAAACAAGTGAGGGGAGGACAGCAGGATGATCAGAAAAAAGCTAGTTCTACTCATCGAAAGAGGGGTGGAGGAGGGCGTCGAACCCCCTCTTCAAGATTTCATCGCCTTCTGGAATGGACTCGAAGAGGTTGGGCGTTCCAAGGTAGAGAAGGCGCTTTGGCTGGCCCTGAACGACTACGCGGACGAGATCGGCGAAAACGATCCGGGCACGGAAAGCCTCGAGGAGGCGGTGCAGTACTTCACCATCACGGCGACCTTTTGCTGTGCGACTGGAGTTTCTGCGCTCGTGAAGAGCTTCCGGCGCGCCCTGCGGCGGGTACTGACCTCCTCTGATGAACGGTCTCTCGATGTCAGGATTCCCGACCCGATGCGCTTGGTGCCCCACTACACACACCGAGAGCTTTGATCACTCCGAAACACTCACCACACTGCGCTAACCCGCAGTGTTTTTTATTTGGTTATCCCCAGTTCAATCATCGGGTATAATGAAAAGAATGGATCCCGTTAGAAATTTATCAACTATGAACCACACTGCAAACTATGACGATATTCTCTCTTATGTAAAAGTCGTGCACAATAATTACGGAAACACTGTTTCTTATTTCTAACGGAATGGATGCGAACCGACTCAAAGAATTTTTTCAGGGCGAGGTTCTAACCGATTTAAAAACACTCGAGGCGTATAGTAGTGATGCCAGCGTCTTTGAAGTAAAACCGGAAATCGTGGTGAAACCGAAAAATACGACCGACCTCAAAAACCTGGTTGCTTTTGTATCTCGTGAGAAAAAGAAGAATCCGGATATTTCTTTAACTGCCAGATCGGGCGGTACTGATATGAGTGGTGGATCACTGAACGATTCGATTATTGTGGACATGAACGCCCACTTCAATCGCATAGTCGAAATTTCAGGCATGGCCGCTACCATAGAACCGGGAGTGTTCTACCGAAACTTTGAAGTCGAGACGCTTAAAAAGGGCTTACTCCTCCCCTCTTACCCGGCCTCAAAAAACATCTGTACTTTGGGCGGTATGATTGCGAATAATTCGGGCGGAGAAAAATCACTGTCCTATGGAAAAACTGAAGATTATGTTGAGCGCCTCGATGTTGTTTTAAGCGATGGAGAATCATACACATTTGAACCCCTTTCGAAGCAGGAACTTGCTAAAAAGAAAAAATCAAAAACCTTTGAAGGAACAATCTATCGGGAAATGTATGCGCTCATCGAAAAAAATTACGATCTTATCAAAGCAGCTAAACCAAATGTTTCTAAAAATTCAGCCGGTTACTTTCTGTGGAATGTTTGGAACAAAGAAACATTTGATCTCACCAAGCTTTTCGTCGGCTCTCAGGGAACGCTTGGCTTTGTAACCAAAGCTCGTCTCAAACTTATCAAGCCAAAATCCCAGTCCGAGCTCCTCGTCATATTCTTAAAAGACCTAAAATCCCTTGGCGATTTAGCCAAGACGGTTTTGAAATACAAACCAGAGAGCTTTGAGTCATATGATGATCATACCTTGAAAATGGCAATGCGGTTCTTGCCCGAACTTCTAAAACAGATGAAGGGAAACGCGATTACCTTGGGCTTAAGGTTTTTACCGGAACTTCGGATGACGATAACAGGCGGTATGCCAAAACTGGTTCTGATTGCCGAGTTCACTGGCGATAATGAAGGAGAAGTGATCGCTCGCCTCAAGCAAGCCGAAAAAGAAGTACAACAGAAGTTCCATCTCTCTACCCATACAACGAGAAGTCGCGGTGAAGCAGAGAAATATTGGATTATAAGACGAGAAAGTTTTAATCTTCTCCGAAAACACGTGAGCGGAAAACACACCGCCCCCTTTATCGACGACTTTATTGTTCGTCCCGATCAGCTTCCCGATTTTCTTCCTCAGCTCAACAAAATTCTTGATCAGTATCCTAGCCTCATCTATACCGTGGCCGGACATGTTGGCGATGCGAACTTCCATATTATTCCCTTAATGGATCTGAAGGATCCTAATGAACGAGCTATTATTCCCAAACTCTCAGAAGAAGTGTATAAGCTGGTTCTTGAGTTTCAGGGATCAATTACTGCCGAGCATAACGACGGCCTCATTCGCACACCTTATCTGGAGCAGATGTACGGGAAAAAAATTTATGCCCTCTTTAAGCAGGTAAAGAAAATTTTTGATCCGCAAAATATTTTTAATCCGAGGAAAAAAATCGGTGGCACCATAGAGTACGCCCTAGACCACATAAAAAGGAAATAAAAAAAGGCCGGAATCTTTAGGATTCTGACCTTTGGCGTTCCAAAATCTTGTCCGCTACGTCTTCGAGAAAAATGACTCGGCTGGCGGCCTTCTTTAGCCTACCAGCTGAAAATCCCTTACAGATAAGCGTGGTCTGAACTGCGTATGGGAGCCGCCGGATTGTATCGATGAGATAGGTGAAGTCCTGATCGCTCGTGATGAGGATGATGTGATTGACCCGCTGAGTAGCAGATAAGGTGGTAACATCAACAGCAATCTCGACATCTTGATTGCCCTTGATGATGTTGCCGCCGTTTCCGTTGCCGACCCTGTTGGCTGGCTTCACACACGGGACAAAACCAGTACTCCGCAGATACCTGAGAAACGAACTCCAGGAAGCGCACTGCTTCTCCGGCGCCCTCACCCCAGAACTATTCACTTCGGTGAAGTCGATACAGTAATAGTATGCCCCCATAAACTCTCCTTCAGGAACAAGCTGCTTGAGAAAAGCAAGAAGCTTGACGTAATCGATCCTCCTCCCAGGGCGCAACTCGCTGAAGACATTTGAGAGATTCTGACCATCGATAAAAACCGCGTACCGATCGTTGGACAAGAGAACCGTCTCCTTTCCATACAAAGGTTGGTACTCAAAACACCGTAAGATAATATTAGATACTTGTCAAAATAAATGACGTAAATGAGAAGCCTACTTCCCTACTCGTTCCACATACTGCCCTGTTTCGGTATTCACCCGAATCACCTCTCCTTCATCAATAAAAAGCGGCACCATAACCTGAGCTCCGTTTTCTAGCGTTACCTGCTTCGATCCACCCTGAGCAGTGTTTCCCTTAATCCCCGGAGGAGCATCTTTAACTATCAGGTCCATCTTAATCGGCACCTTGACCTGAATAATTTTTTCATTAAAAGTCATTGTCTTCACAACCGTGGCGGTTTTTAAAAACTTGCCGGCCTCACCGACAACATCTGCAGTAATAGCAAAACGGTTCTTAGGATTGCCTATTTCGTGAAACCAGTAGTCCCCCTTGGCTTCATAAATAAACTGAGCCTCGCCCTGATCAATCTCC